>SBFI01000187.1 GCA_006227875.1 Acidobacteriota bacterium | reverse complement strand
CGAGAGCGCTGCCGGGGCCAGCGGCGGGACACCTGTCTTCTGTGGATCGGTGTCGGCGATGTCGGGTGACAGCTCGCTACCGCGCAGGATGAGCACGAAGCGATGCTCCTCGCCCGGCTCGATCACCACCTCGAGATCGGCAACATCAGCCAGGGCCGGCTGCAGCTGCCGGCACAGCCGCTGGCACTCGGCGCCGGCCCGGCGGTCGGTCAAGCGGCCGTCGGCGTCGGCGGTGGCAAAGTTGCCACGGATGGCCAGATCTCCCAGCCGCACATCCAGATCGAGCCCCAGGGCCTCGAGGACACCGCGGCCGATGTCGGCCTCGGGGTGCGTGGGATCGTAGCCAAACAGAGCCAGATGGCCCGGCCCGCTCCCCGGAGTGACCCCCTGGGCCACGGGGACGATGCGTCCAAGTGCCGAGCGCCGGGCGAGCTCGTCGAAGTTGGGCAGCCGCGCCGCCTCGAGCGCCGTTTTGGGCTGCTTTTCGGTTCGTATGTCTCCGACGCCATCGAGGACAAACAGCACCACCCGACGGTCGGAGGGTTGAGCGAGTCGAGAAATCAGTTCTTGTTGATTCATGGTCTCAAGCGACGAAGTACGCACTTGCCCGGACCTGGATCCGGGCCCGGGGGTGAAAGCCGCTGCCGGCGATACCAAAAGCGGTGGCTTCGGCCAGCACCGGCAACACGATCCAGCCGTCGAAGGTCTGTCCGGTGTCGTAGGGAGGGACGACCGGCTCGATCTCCGCCAACTTGAACCAATGAGCCTGGTTCGGATCGAGCGAGACTCGGGACTCGACATAGGCCCGGTCGAGGTCGATGGCCCGTTGCCCCGATGGGTGCCAGATGGAGATCAACAGCCGGGCCTCGTCATAGGAGCTGGTCGGCTGCTGCCCCTGGCCGTCGATCTGGAGCGGGAACCAGAAGCTGCCGGCGCCGTCGGTGGCAAAGATCTCGGGCGTCGGGTCGAAGATGACGTGCCGCGGAGGTGTGGGAGCCGGCATCAGGCTGGGGTTCCCCGCGCCAAGTCCAGCGCTCTGGCGATGCGCTGGTGACTCTCCCGGTCGTCACTGCCCAGCAGGGGAGCGCCGATGCCATAGGCCTGGGCGCCGACCTCTCGGTAGGCGGGGATCTCCTCGATGCCGAAGCCCCCCGCCGCCAGCATGGGAATATCGTCGAGCGGCCCGCGGACCGTGGCCAGGTAACTGGCCCCACCCACCGGTGGTAGAGGATAGACCTTGACCAGATCGGCACCCAGGTCCCGGGCGGCGACGATCTCGGTACAGGTCAGGGCTCCCAGCACCAGGAAGAGGTCCTCCTGCCGAGCAACGGCGGCCACCTCCGGGGTGACGTTGGGCGAAACCAGAAACGACGCCCCTGCGGCCACCGCGGACCTGGCGCGCTCGCCGTCGGTAACCGTGCCCATACCGATCCAAGGCGGGCCACCCTCCCCCCGCTCGGCGATCAGCTCGCGGACGAGATCTGTCGCCTGGGGAACGGTAAAAGTGATCTCCACCAGCTCGATCCCGGCGGCGATAAAGAGATGTGCCTGGCGGGTGGCCTCTTCATGAGAGCCGGTGCGAACAACCCCGATGATTGGTGAATTTGCCAGGCTGCTGGCAACAGCGGAGCGCATGACGATTCCCTCCCTCACTCGGCCGGGGAGTCTATCACCGGCCTGCTACTCGCGATGCTCCAGCGCGCGCTGGGCACGTCGGCAGATACCCCGCAGAATCTGCACCTCGCGGCTGGTGGGACCGGAGCGTGCGGCGAGATGACGCAGATCCCTCATCACCCCCTCGAAGGTGTCGTCGCGGGCAAAGCCTACGCCCTCCAACAGCGGTGTGAGCTGGTCGAAGAGCCCTTCGATCTCGTCGGTAGCGGCGGGAAGCTCGGTGGCGGGGGAGGTGTCGGTTGGCGCCTGGCGCGCAAGATAGAGCTCGTAGGCCAGCACCAGAACGGCCTGAGCCAGATTGAGCGTCGGCTGGCGGCTGGCGCAGGGAACGGTCACCAGCAGGCCGCAGTGCGACAGCTCGTCGTTGTTGAGACCGGAGGCCTCGGGTCCGAATACCAGGGCCGTGGAGGTGTCCGGGGGATTCTCCCGCAACCTTGCCGGGAGCTCTCTCGGGGCGACGAGGGTCACCTCCAGCTGCCGGCTGCGGGTCGAGGTGGTGCCGACGACGAACCGGTAGGGCCCCAGCGCCTCAGCCACGGTGGGTGCGATCTCGGCGCCGTCTAGGATGTCCTGGGCGCCCACCGCAAAGGCCCTTGCCGTTCGACCGATCTTCGCTATCGGTTGGACAAGAATCAGGCGTTCGAGACCCATATTGGCCATGGCCCGCGCCGCGGCGCCGATGTTGCCCTCCTCTTGCGGTCGGACGAGCACGATGGCGGGTGCCAGATGCTGGCTCATGACGCCAAATCTACCGCGACTTCTAGGGTGCCAGGCCTGCAAGATGCATGTTGATGATGCTTACAGCCGAGCTCTGCACGATGCCAACTTGCATCTTGCAGGCCTGGCACCGCTATTCCATCTTGACAGCGCCGGCCACCGGGGCTACCTTGTTCAGACAGAGAGGAGAGCCATGAGTGATCCCCGAACCTTTCTGATCTTCACCGGCACCGGCCC
>SBFI01000463.1 GCA_006227875.1 Acidobacteriota bacterium | reverse complement strand
GCGGTGTGTGGCGTCGCGACGTGGCAGAATGCGAGACATGGACACCATCTACGCTTTCGAGCGTGATCCCTACCGCCGCGAGCTCGAAGTCGAGGTGCTGGAAGTCGGTGAGGAGAAGGGGAGGGCGCACGCGGTCCTCGACGACACCATCCTCTACCCGGAGGGCGGAGGCCAGCCCTCCGATCGGGGACGGCTGGGTGAAATCGAGGTGCTCGAGGTCCAAAAAGCGGACGACCAGCTGCGGCACTTCCTGGCCTCGCCCGTCGCCACCGGGCCCGCCACCCTGGCGCTCGATTGGGAGCGCCGCTACGACCACATGCAGCAGCACACCGCGCAACATCTGCTGTCGTCGATCTCGCTCGCTCGCTTCGGCTGGAACACCCGCTCCTTTCATATCGGTCCCGAGACCAGCGACATCGAGCTCGACATCGAGCCCCCCGCCGCCCGGGATCTCGAAGCGCTGGAAGAGGAGGTGGCGGCAGCCGTAGTCGTGGCCCATCCCATCACCTGTCGCCGCGTCTCCCGCGAGGAGTACGAGGAGCTCGAAGTCCGTAGCCGCGGTCTGCCCGCCGGTTACACGGGTGACATCCGCCTGGTCGACATCGAGGGGGTCGACCTCAACACCTGTGGCGGTACCCACCTGGCGTCGACAGCCGAGGTCGAGGCGGTCAAGATCGTGCGGGCCGAGCCGCTGCGCGGTGGCTGCCGGCTCTACTGGGTGGCGGGCAAGCGGCTCCGGCGCCGCCTGGCCCTGCACGAGATCCGCAGCGCCGAGCTGCGAAGTCTCTTCGACACCGGAGACGAGGAGCTGGTGCCGGCGGCCGCCCTCAAGCTGGAGCAGCTGGGGCTGGCTCGAAGGCGGCTACGCGAGCTCGAATCGGAGCTGGCCCATGCGGTGGTCGATGGTTTGCTCGCCCGCGGCGAGCCGGTGGTGGAGGCCCATTTCGATTCCGCCGATGGGGGTTTTCTCCATCGCGTCGCCAGCGAGCTGACAGAGCGTGGCGGCCGGAGTACAGGTCTGCTTACGGCCAGCGGCGACAGGGGCGACTTCTTTGCCCTCGCCGTCGGTGAAGACTCTTCCGTCGAGCTGGGTGAGCTCGGCGCGCGTGTGGCGGAGCTGCTCGATGGCCGTGGTGGAGGTTCCGGCCGGATCTTTCAAGGTAAGGCCGGCTCGCTCGACCGTCGCGCCCAGGCCGTGGCGTTGCTCCTAGAGCACGCAGGGGCAGCTGATTGACTTTAGGATGGAGGCAAACCGCGATTCCCATACACCTTCTCGAGTGTGGGTTAATCGAGCCGGTTCAGCTCGGTCTTCAGGATGGCCGCAGATTTTGGCAAAGCTCAGAGCCGCCGAATTCGTCAATGATCAACTTGTACTTGGTGAGCGAGCGGTTGGCGCGTGGTGCCGACGGCACGACGATTGCCGGCACCAGCAACGGAGAACTGAGCTTGACCGTGGGACATCTGACACGGGCCTGCGAATCCATGCCGCATCTTCCAGATGCTGCTGGGTGTGCTTGCCATCTATGGGGTTTGACCTCGAGGACGAAAAAGCAGCCCCTGGCTCAGGCAGGCTAGTATGCTGACTGTGGGTTCAACACAGCGGCAGTATCTTCAACCGACGCCGGCCATCGATTGCGATCACGAGGCGGTGGTGGCTCTCGCCAAGGAGAGCAGTGCCGGTCTTACCAGCGGGGTCGAGCAGGCGGTCAGGCTCTACTACCTAGTCCGCGACCGGATTCGGTACGACCCGTACACCATCGAATTGTCAGTCGAAGGGCTCCGGGCGAGCGCGACGTTGGAGCAAGGGCGCGGCTGGTGTGTGCCCAAGGCGATTCTTCTCGCGGCTTGCTGCCGGGCCTTGGGGATTCCAGCCCGGCTCGGCTTTGCCGACGTGCGAAACCACCTGTCGACCGCGCGGATGCGCGAGCATATGAAGACGGACGTCTTCTACTGGCACGGGTTTACGTCCATGTACCTGAATGGGGTCTGGGTGAAGGCGACGCCCGCCTTCAACATCGAGCTCTGCGAGCGCTTTCGATTGCGGCCTCTCGAGTTCGACGGGCACAACGATGCCCTTTATCACCCATTCGATCTCGACGGGAATCAGCACATGGAATACCTTCGGTACCGCGGTGAATTTGCGGACGTTCCTATAGATCTGATTCTCGAAACTTTCCGGCGGGAGTACTCCTTGCCTCCGTCCTGGAAGGGCGTGGACTTCGACCGGGATGTGGAAGAGGAGCTGTCAGGCGACTGATGGCAACAAACATCGCCTTCGACGGGACGCGTCTGGTCCGTTACTCAGTCTCGCGTCTCTCTTCGAGGCGGGCTGCAGCCTTGGCGGCCCCTCGGCTCACCCCAGATTGAAGCTTCTAGTCTGTCGTGGGCAGAAGAGCCCTCTGCGCAGCCTCTTTCTCGGGTCGGCCCCAGGTTTCGTAGAGCTCGGCCAACCGCTCTCGCGCTCTGATGGTGCGGGTGTGTTCCGAACCGAGGGATTGCTCCAAAACCTCGAGTCCGGCCAGCAGCTCCTCTTCTCCCTCCTCAAAGCGGCCCAGCACTCCCAAACAGTGGCCATAGAGCTGCCTGGCGGTGGCGGTGTGCCAGTCACTGGATCCGAGGGCGCGTTCATAAATCGAAACCGCCTCTGCCAGCAGTGGCTGGGCATCTTCGGGCTTGTCATGCTCGACAAGAAACTGGCCGAAGTTGAGCAGGTCCTGTGCCACGAAGGGGTGATCTTGCCCCAGTTGACGACGATCGATCATCAAAGCTTCCCCGAACAGCTGCTCGGCCTCGGCCGCGTCGCCGTGCTCGCTGAGCAGCATGGCAAGGTTGACCATCGTGGCGGCCACCATTTCGTTGTCGCCTCCGTAGAGTCTCCGCAGCACCTCCACTGCCTCGCGGTACATACGCTCGGCCGTGAGCCAGTCACCACTGCTTTCTGCGATGACGGCCAGGTTGGCTAAGCCCTCCGCCACCAGCACATGGTCTTCACCAAGCTCTCGGCGGCGGATGCTCAAGGCATCCTGGAGAAGCCCTGCAGCCGTGGCGTATTCTTCCTGGTTCGCTGCAAGGACCGCGAGGTGGTTTTTGACCTCGGCCACCTGAAGGGTCTCTTCCCCTTCACGACGCTGAATCTCGAGGGCTCTCAGGAGGGTCGCCTCGGCCTCTTCGTTGCGGTTGAAATCCCGATAGAGCGCCCCCATCCGCATCAGCACCACCGCCACCGCGACGTGGTTTTCTCCCAGGAGCTTCTGCCGTATATCGAGCGACCGGTGGTACATCTCCTCGGCGCCGTCTACATCGCCCTGTACGGCTAGCAGCTGACCCACCTTTAGTAGGCTGTCTGCAGTGTCGATGTTCTCGTCACCGAGCTCCATCTGTCTGAGTCTCAGCGCCTCGCGGAGGAGTGGCTGGGCTTCCTCGTAGCGGGCAAGCTCGAAATAGGCCGAGCCGATGGCATGGCGGACCGCCGCTTCGACCCCTGGCTGACCGGCAAAAAGCTCCTCGAGCCGGCCGACCGCGGCATCCAAGGCCTCGGCCACGGTCACGTCGAGCCCCAGACCTTCTTCCGGATCTGCTGACAGCAGGGTCTGCTCGACGAATTGCTTGAATGCCAAGGCCTTGGCGGCCTCGATCTCGGCTCGATCACGCTCACGAGCAACCTGCACCGATTGCACCGAAATGGCTACCGTGAAGGCCACCAACAAGAGCACCAGCAGGCCCGTCGCCCCCACACCAAGTCGGTGCCGGGCGATGAATTTTCGGGCCCGATAGAGGGTGCTTGGCGGACCTGCGATCACGGGCTCGTCTCGGAGATGCCGTCCGACATCCGCCGCCAGCTCGGCCGGCGAGCCATAACGTCGGGTCCGGTCCTTCTCCAGCGCCTTCATGGTGATCCAGTCGAGATCGCCTTGCAGGCGCCTGATAAGAGCAGTTGGATCGGAGTGTCGCCTGGCCGCCACACTTTGTCTTGTCTCTCCCAGACCGCTGAATCGGGTGCTTGGCTTGGGCGGCTCGTCTTCGCGAATCTTGCGCCGAATCTCATCAAAGCCCGAGCGTCGGAGGTCGGCGGCGTCAAAGGGCTGAGCGCCCACCAGCAGCTCGTAGAGAACCACTCCGAGTGAGTAGACGTCGGTCCGGGTGTCGATATCGAGGCCCGTCATCTCGGCCTGCTCGGGACTCATGTACTCGGGTGTGCCGATGAGCTGACCCAGCTCGGTGAAGACGGTCCGTTCGGTCAGCCTTTGAGCGGTGGCCTTGGCCACGCCGAAGTCGATGATCTTGGGTGTGGGCTTTTCATCCTGGATCTTGACCAGGATGTTGGAGGGCTTGATGTCCCGGTGGATCACCCCCTTGTGGTGGGCATGCTGCACTCCGTCGCAGATCTGGGTGAACAGCTCGAGCCGCTCGTTGGTGTTGAGCCGATTGGTGTCGCAGTAGCTGGTGATGGGAACACCCTTGACCAGCTCCATGACGAAGTAGGGCCGACCATCCTGGGTGATACCGGCGTCGTAGACCTGGGCGATATTGGGGTGGCTCATGAGAGCCAGGGCCTGGCGCTCGGATTCGAAGCGGGCCAGGACCTCCTTGCTCTCCATACCGCGCTTGATTAGCTTCAGCGCTACTCTGCGCCGCACCGGCTCGGTCTGATCGGCCTCCCATACCTCGCCCATACCGCCCTCGCCCAGCTTTTGCAGCAGATGGAGACCGGGGACGAGATCGGCGGGGAGCTCCGCGGAGGGCATCTGCTCGGTGGGTCCGTCGCTCGACAGGTCCGGAGGACGGTGCTTCTCGTCGGTCATGGCCAGAGCCTCCTCGGCCGTTGGTATGTGGCCTCCGGCAGCCCGGCGGTGTGGGAGCTTTCAAGTCGGAAGTGGTGTGCGACTGTAGCTTCGCGCTTCCGACTATCACCGGGTTTGCCGTTGTCGGGGCTAACCCCACGCTAGCGGCCAAACCGGGTTTCCGCACCACCCTTTGGGGTGGGAGCTAGTCGAGCCGGTTCAGCTCGGTCTTCAGAATGGCGGCGTGGGGTCCGCCGGGGACACGCTCCAAGCCAAAGGGCTCGCCGGCGGGGCCGAGGGCACGATTCAGCGGACCGTCGAGGCGACTCTGGTCTTCCTCATCGAGAGAAAAATCGAACACCCGCAGATTCTCGTCCACGTGTGTCGCGGTTCGGCCGCCGACAATGACGGCTGCTACCTGGGATCGCTCCAGCACCCAACGGACGGCCACGCTGCTGGGGCTCACACCGTGTCGCTGTGAAACCTCGACGAGGATTTTCAACAGATCCTGGAAGAGCTCCCAGCCGCCAAACTCGTCGATGATCAGCTTGTACTTGGTGAGCGAGCGGTTGGCCAGCGGAGCCATCGGCTCGCCACGACCGAGGTATCGCTCGGAGAGAAAACCGCCGGCGATCGCCCCGTAGCAAAGCAGCCCGAGGCCGTACTCGCGGCAAAGCTCGACCAGACCAGCCTCCGGCCGGTGGTCGAGCAGCGAGTACTGGGCCTGGTGGGCTACGAGCTCGAAACCGGCGTCGAGGAGCTCCCGCATCCTGGGGACATCGAAATTGGTGGTGCCGAGCAGGCGGATCTTGCCGGCCTGCTGGAGATCGGCCAGCCAGCCCGCCGCCTCGATGTATCGGGGCATCTCGTAGTCCCACCAATGAAACTGGACGAGGTCGAGCCGCTCGACGCCGAGCCGGCCGAGCGAGCGGTCGATACTCCTCTCCACGTCCTGCCGGGTGATCGTGGCCAGATGGGATCGGTCGGGGACAAATTTGGTGTGGATCTGAATATCCGCGAGCCGCCCGCCGGCGACCCGATAGGCCTGCAGCAGCTCGCCCAGCAGCTCTTCGACCCCGAGATAGATGTCGGCACAGTCGAAGGTGGTGAGACCGGCCTCGACCAGTCGCGAGAGGTCACGCACCGCCGTTTCGCGATCGACAGCCCGTCGCTGATGATCGGTGGCCAGCTGCCAGAGGCCGTTGATCAACCGCGAGATGCTGTAGCCCGGTGCAAGGTCGATGCGGTCGATCAATCGCCCTCCTCAACCAACGGTACTCGGGTGACCTCGCTGTGACGAAAGGTCCGCCGGCCGGTCCGGATGATGCGAAAGCGAGCCCCGCAATTGGGATCGGGGCAGGCGACCTCGGTATCGGTGGTCATCCAATCCCTGCTGTCAGTCGATCTCTGTTTGGCGGGGAGCAGCGGCAAGAGCGCTGCCAGCGGGTAGATGGGGAAAGTCTGGCCCGGCGGCAGAGACAGGTTCTCGCCCGACAGCTCGAAGTAGTCTCCCTCTTTGTGGTTGCAGACCATCTCGCCCTCACCGGCCACCACCTCCACCCGCAGATCGTAGAGCTCGAACGTGTCATCGGTTTCTGTCATCGCGTCTCCTTCGACTCCGTTGTCGCCGTTCGCCACCCATTCTATGGTTGACAGCACTCTGTTATCTTGGGGCGTCTCGCGTCGAGAAAAGTTGGACGGAATGGACACCGAAACCCAGCCACCTGCACCGCTCGCTTTCCGTGGCGGTGCGGCTGGCGCACTGGCTCCCTTTGTCTTCTTTCTCGTGGGTGTCGTCTGGCTGGGTCTCTCCGGGGCTCCGGACGAGCGCGGCTTCTGGCCGATCTTGGTAGCGGCGCTGACGCTCGCCATGCTGTTGGCCCGCGACCGCAAGCAGTGGGCCGACAGGGTGATCGGCGGCATGAGCCAGCCGATCGTGCTGCTCATGATCATGGCCTGGTTGTTGGCGGGCGTGTTGGCGGCGCTGATGAACGGCTCGGGGTTTGTCGAGGCGCTTGTCTGGCTGGCTGGAAGCCTGGGGGTCACGGGAGGCGGTTTTGTCGCCGCGTCGTTTCTCATTTGT
>SBFI01000242.1 GCA_006227875.1 Acidobacteriota bacterium | reverse complement strand
CGGAATCGGTCAGGCCGAGGGGGATTTGCACGGCGGGAAAATATCACATTGCCGGGACCCCCACCCGCCCGGCAATGGGGCAGTGGCGGGTGGGAGGGCGGGTCCTAAAACTCGTATCCCTTGCCCTGCTCGAGGAAATGCAGATCGGGGTTCTTCATCGCCCTCACCTCGGCCTGGATCTGCCGGATGCAGGGCGGCTTGAGGTGATGCAAGAAAATGGGAATCGGACGCTCCAGCTTCTTTAGCTCCTCCGCCAGCGTTGCCGGTGTCAGGTGGAATGAGATATCGGCGATGGCCTGCAGCTGATTGTCGAAGCTGGTGTCCACACACGCCATCTGTAGACTCGCCATCTGGTTGATCATCTCCCACAGCCGCCGTGTCGGCCCGGTGTCGCTCGACCACAGAAACGCCGCCCCCCCCTGCTCGAGCACAAAGCCGAAGGTGGGGATGAGATGATGCACCATGAAGGGGGTGAATTTCACCCCGTCGATGACGACGGGCATCTCTTCCGTCAGCTCCTTGAAGCGGATCGAGGGAAGAAGGTTGTTTGGCAGCCTGGAGAAGTCGGGCCAGGAGGAGTTGTTGAAGAGATGCTTGCGGACCGCGAAGGTCGTCGTCGCCGAGGCGTAGATGTCGATGCCTCCACCACTCTTGCCGTAGACATTCTCGATAAAGAAGGGCAGAGATCGTACGTGATCCACATGCGAGTGGGTCAGTACGATGGATCGCACCTGGGCCTGCCGGTCGAGCGACAGCGCCTGTCCCAGCGACCCGGCATCCAACGCGATCGTGCCATTGATCAGCAGCGACGTTGTCCGGCATTCGGGGCTTTCACCCCCGTAGCAACCGAGGACTTCGATCTTCATCGCATACGACTCCAGCCGCCTCGCACGAGCTAGGCGAGCCGCAGCCTATCACCGGGTGCCGACGGTTAACTATTAGATTTCCAACGGGCCGTCAGGTCTCGATCAGAACCGCCGGCCGACCCAGAAGGCGGTCTCGAATCCCCCGTCGGTAGATTCCTTGAAGTCCCACTGTTTGGCAAAGTCCCAGTTGAGGTCGAGTCCAAAGAGCCGGAAGGAGAAGCCCCAACCGTAGGAAGAGAAGCAGTCGTCCAGCCTGTTTTCGTCTGAGTCCCAGCAATCGAAATCCTGCACCGAGCTGTAGTAAGCACCCCCGACATCCAGGAAGACATTTCCCCGAATCTGCTGGATGGCCAGGAACGGAAAGGCCAGTACGTCGATCAACGGAAAGCGGTACTCGAAATTGGCAAAAAACGCCCGGTCACCCACGATCGAGGCGTACTCGAAGCCCCGGAGCGTGTCCAGACCACCGATGAAGATGGGACTGGGGAAGTTGCCATCACTCTGCGCGCCCCACAGACGGACGGCGAGTTGGTTCCTGCGGCTCAGCCGGACATACTGCCGGAAGTCGATACCGATGGTCGAGGTCAGGGTACCGCTCTCCTCGAGGTCCGGCGCATACTCGCCCCACAGGCGGTAGCGCCGGCCGGTGACCGGCCCCCACCGCTCATACACCGTGGTATCACCTACGAAGGATCCTTGAATCTGGGGATAATCGTCGACCCGGGGCGAGATGATGGGCACGGGCAACCCGGTCTCCGGATCCAAGATCGGGTCACCGTTTTCGTCCGTCAAAAAAGTCTGATAACCGAACTCCCGGCGGTAGTAGCCACCACCGGCGGTGATGCGATGATTGACACCAAGCGGATAGATGAGCTCGCCGACCCCGCCGGTCAGCGAGAAGACAACGTCACCTCTCTGCAGCGTACCGGTGCTTTGGTCCACCCCGATAAAGAAACTGTCATCGTCGAAGATACCCGCTCGCCACTGGAGGCGGCTCGACTGATCGATGTACCAGACCTGGAAGTTGTTGAAACTCGCGACCGTCTCGAAGAGGGCGACGATGCGCCGGTCGCCCATGAAATCGCTGAAGGCGGCACCGATCTGGGCAACAAACGTCTGTTGGGTGGATACTCCGATCTGGCCGCCAAAGATGTTCTCGAGATAGAACTTGCGGCCGCGGTATCGCTCCTTGTTGGCATCGTCGATGGTCACCTCGATCGAGGGCTCGAAGCGGGGTAGCTGGTCGTAGCGTGGGGCTTCCACCTCCTCGATCAGCTGTTCGGTCACTACAGTCGGCTCGGTGATGGGGTCATCGAGATCGAGACGGTAGAGATCGAAGCGCCCCTTCCAATACCCGGTGAAGACCAGCTGGTCGGTGCCTTCCGGGGTTGCCAGAACCGCGGGTTGGAAGGCGCCGGTCACCGAGTTGGTGTGCTGGGTGACGAGTCCAGACTGGAGATCTATGCTGAAGATGTTGTTGGCACCGGTGCCGTCCGAGGTGAAGTAGATGTGACTGCCGTCGGGCGAGAAGGTTGCGTCTGTCTCATTGGACTTTGACCGCACCCCTTCACGCAACGGAATTCGCTCTCCCGGGTTATCGAGATCGATGCGAAACAACTTCGAGTATCCACCGACTACGGAGCTCAGCACCATGGATCGGCCATCCGGCGAATAGACCGGCGCCGCATCGTAGACCTCGTCGTTGGTGATGTTGACGACCTCCTCGGTTGCCAGGTCGATCTCGAAGATGTCGAAATAGCCGCCCCTCCAACCCTGAAACGCGACCTTGGTGCCATCGGGACTGAAGGCCGGATTGAACTGTTGCTCGATTTGGTAGATCGGGATGTCCTTGCGGATCTTTCCCTTGAGCACATCGATCAGAATCAGCACCCGCCCTCGGTTCTTGCGGGCAAACATGGCGATGGTGTCACCGTCGGGCGAGAAGGCGAGATCGAATCCCATCTTGCGCCCCAATGTGAGCTCCTGCGCCACGTAGTACTGGTATTTGCCCGACAGACCCTTGGTGAGGTTGCGCAGCAAGGTCCGATTCTCGGCATCGAAAAGCACGACGTCGACATCGTTCTTGATGGTGCTGAAGGCCGCCACCAGATCGCCCGACGGAGAAGCCACCGGAGAAGTCTCCTGGCTGCCACGGTAGGTGCTCGCTCTGAAAAGGCGCCCGAAGTCGGCCGGCTCTCCCGTCTCCAGGAGCTCGGCGAGATACCTTCTGCGCGCCCAACGACGGTATTCGGCGTCGAAGTCCTCCGGGCTCATCTGGAAGGCTCGCTCCACGGCCTTGCCGACTCGAGCGCCAAATGTGTTTCGCATCTCGAGAACGAAATCGCGAAACCCCTCGTTGCCCCACCGATCCTCGATGAACTCGAAGACCGAGTAGCCGAAGCGGTAGGCCAGGAAACCGCCAACGCCCGCGCGTGTGATGGGCGGGATATTGTCATTGACCACCGCGTCCCGCACGAACATCTTGTCGCGGGCCGACTCCTCACCTTCCATGTAGCTCGCCATCCCCTCCATGAACCACAGTGGGGCATTAGCTGCCACACCCCTGCCGGTGCGTCCGCCAAAGACGACGTGGTACTGGAAGATGTGTGTCAGCTCGTGGGTGATCAGCTCCATGAGTCTGGGATCGGAGAGATCCACCGGCAGAAACATACGGTTGCGAACCGAGGTCGCAAAGGCGCCCGTGCCTTCAGGGATAAAGTTCTGAATGACGTTGTTCTGCTCGAAGGCCGAGTGGGTCTCGTAGAAGATCAACGACGTCGGCTTTGTCATCTGGTAGTCGAACTCCCGCGACAGCTCGTCGTAGGCGCTCTCGGCGAACGAGACTACTTTCTTCAAAAGCTCCTCGTTCTCGGTGTAGTAGTAAACGTCGAAATGAGGGGAATGGTAGACATTCCACTTGAAGTCTCGATACTGGACCTTGTTCTTTCCGAAGTATTGGGTGTACGCGGTGAAGTTCTGCGCACTGGTGGGCACGGGAGCAAACAGCACACCTAGAAGACCAACGGCGACGAACAATCCAGTCGTCTGACGAAGTGCTTTGCGGCTCACCCGGAGCTCCTCCCCTTGATTACCTAGTGAACAAAACCCTCTGGGTCATGACACGCTTCTCGGCAAAGATGCCGCCGATGCGGTCTTCGAGAGCGTAGAGGTTCTCGAACATGCCGGCTAGCGGGTCCGCCCGCTCACCGTCGAATTGCCTGAAGTCCTTGAAGTTGTCGGTGTAGAGCTGTTTGCCGGTTCGACCGTCGTAGACCTGCATGACGATGTCGTACTCGAATCCGGTCTGCTCCACCAACACCTGGCGGTAGTAGGTTCGTCCGTCGAAGGGCGACACGTACTCCTCGGTCCGATAGCCGCTGCGATCCTGAATGTCGAAGTCGAGGCTGCCGGTCACGATCAGGTCGGCCTGCGTGCGTTCTCCCACGAAGCGCCAGAAGTCCTCATTGCGCTCCAGGGCACCAAGATCGTAGGTGGGATAGTCGAGCGGGCCCGAATCGACGATCTTGAGCCGGGTGTTCCTTCTCAATAGCCGGTTGAGGTAGCGCTTGAACTCCTTGTTGATATCGATCCCCCGCCGCTCGACCGTTTCCTGGCCCTCTTCATTGACCACGATAAAGGGCGCAACGGTCACGGAATCGTAGTCTCTCATGTCGAGTCGCGCCTTGACCGGCAGCGAGAAGTTGACATCCACCGTGCCCGCCGCCACGGGAAAAGACATCAGGCTCGCCAGCATCATCAACTGGAACGGACGCCCGGCTCGCCGGCGGGTCCAGGCAAGGAGCCGGTAGAAACTCTGTGGACACGTTGGATGAGAGTAGTTCAGCATCGTTCTCACCTCGGTAGGCTGTCGGAGTCGAAGAGCCCCGGTTCACTCGTGGCGCAGACCGTCGCTTTCTCCTGTCGGAGGAGAAGAATCATCTTCCTTTTGCTCTTCCTTTTGCGCCTGCTGCCCGGAATCCTCCTCCCCCTCTTCTACCGGTCGGAAGGCCTGATAGAACTGCGAAAAGGCCGAGTAGTTTCGCTTTAGATCGCTGTTCGAGGGATCGGCTCGGAGAGCCCTCTGGTAGCACTCCAGGGCCTTCTCGTAATTCCCCACCGCCTCGTAGGCCACCGCCATGTTGTTGAGGATCCGCCCAGTGTTGGGCTCGGCTTTGTCCGCCTGTTGGAAACGGAATAGCGCCTCGCTCCACAGCCCTTTCCGGGCCATGTCGACACCGAAGTCGATATCGGCATCAACGCTCTTGGAGTCTGCCATCGCCCCACCTGCAAGCGACAAACAGGTGACTACGACAAGTACTGAGCAACGCCAAAATGGGCACGAGGACATGGAACAGCGATTCTCCTCATTTCATGAGTTTGTCTTCTCGCGAGTATATACGACGCCCGCCGCATTCAGATTGCTGTAACGACACCGCTCGTGCCCGATCATTAGCTGGGAAGCGACCGGTCTGGGGCGAGACTCGTGCAAGCGGGGTGCCATGGTCACCGCTCGCCGCTTGGTGCCTGTCAAGCGATTTTCCGACTTCAATCCGTCTCTATAAGAGGTCGAGGAGGACTCTTCGCGTCTCCGACCGAGGTCACCAGCCGTGGTCGAACACCAGACTCACCGCCGCCTACTCGTCTGGCTGAACACCTGTGGGAACATCCCGCGCCAATCGGTCTGCCGGCTCGCGGCTCAACTCCCCTCCTGGATCCGACTCGACAGGCGGTGTGCGCTGTCGTCCATCGCCGTCGAGCTCGGGGTTCCGGAGAAGGACCTCACAAAAGCTCTCGACTATCGACCCCTGATCGGAGAGGTGGTCGACAAAGAGCTCGAGCGGGCGGAAGCCATCGGTGCCAGTATCCTCACCCTGCTCGACGACGACTACCCGGAGGCACTCCGAGATCTTAGCCTCCCGCCGCCGATCCTCTACTGCCATGGACGGATCCCGACCCGCCCGGCTGTCGCCATTGTCGGTTCGCGTCGCGCCGATCCACTGGGATTGGAGGTAGCGGAGTTGTTTGGACGGGAGCTGGCCGCCTGCGGTCTGACGGTGGTCTCGGGTATGGCCCTCGGGGTCGACGCCGCCGCACACCGCGGTGCCATGGAGACTCTGACCGGCCGCACGCTGGCCGTTCTGGGTTGCGGGATCGACGTCACATACCCCAGAAACCACCGGCGCCTGAGAAAACAGATCTCTTCCCAAGGAGCATTGATCAGCGAGTTTCCACTCGGTACGCCTCCTTTCGCCCGTCACTTCCCGATCCGCAACCGACTGATCGCCGCTCTTGCCCTGGGTACTCTCGTGGTACAAGGGGCACGCCGCTCCGGCTCGCTGATCACCGCTCGGCTGGCGATGGACCTCGGCCGGGACGTGTATGCCATCCCCGGCCGCATCTTCGACGAGCTCGCCATCGGACCCAACACCCTCATTCGAGACGGCGCCCTGGTGGCGTTGCTGCCGCGGGACATCGTCGAGAGTCTGCCCTCGTCGGTGCAGGATCGACTGGTCAATCGCGTGCGCAAGAAAGCCGACCGCAGGCCACCGGTCAAAGGCCCGGCCGGCGAAGTGCTGCAGGCGATGCCATCGGGCGAACTGGTGGCCGCCGACCAGCTCGCCGAGACCAGTGGACTGGCGATCGACCAGGTTCTGGGAAGTCTGCTGGAGCTAGAGCTGACCGGTTGGATTCGGCGTCACCCGGGCCCTTCCTACCAGCGTCGCCTCTGAATGTGCGGTCACGACCCGTCTTGCGGCATCTTTCGAGCGGATGGTATGGTGCCCAGCCTGCCGGACAGCCCGCGCGCCTACCGGGCCGCAAAGAGATCATGACTTCGCTCGTCATCGTAGAGTCGCCTGCCAAGGCCAAGACCCTGTCGCGCATTCTGGGCAAGGGCTATACGGTCGAGGCGAGCTATGGCCACGTCAGAGATCTTCCGGAGAAGGCCGACCAGATTCCAGCCAAAGTCAAGAAGGAGCCATGGGCCCGGCTGGGTGTGAACATCGATAGCGACTTCGAGCC
>SBFI01000115.1 GCA_006227875.1 Acidobacteriota bacterium | reverse complement strand
TTCATCGCCGGTTCGCTCCAACCTCGACGAGGCGCTGCCTCGTCCTGATCGAGAGCATCGGCCGCGATCCAACCCGACATCATCACCATCGGCATTCCGGGTCCCGGATGGGCGGCACCACCGGCAAGATAGAGCCCCTCGAGATCACGGCTCCGATTGCCGGGCTTGAACGCACCCATGAAACGACCGTGACTGGCAAGCCCGTAGATGGCACCGTTGAGCACCCGATATCGATCGTGGATGTCCTGGGGAGTCAGGACGTGCTCGGTCACGATACGCTCCTCGATGTCTTCCATGCCACCGGTGGTGGCGAGCTTGTCGAGGATCGTGCGTCGGTAGTCGCCGATCATCTCGCGCCAATCGTGGTGATTCCGCAGGTAGGGAGTGTGGACGAGGACGTAGAGCGCCTCGCCACCCGCTGGCGCCACACCCGGCTCGGTCTGCGCCGGTGCGGCGAGGTAGCAGGTCGGATCGGGTGCCGGCTCGCCCTTCTCGTAGATCCAATCGAACTCCTCTTTCGGGTCGCGAGAGAAGACGAAGTTGTGGTGCTCGAGATGGTCGTAGGCCCGATCCAGGCCGAGGTAGAGGACCACTCCGGAACAGGCGGGCTCGGGATCGTGGCGACCCACGACTTGCTCCCCTACCGGTCCGCCAATAGGTGCGGATGGAGTCCATGTTGGAGACCACCGCTGCCAGCTCGACCCGTTCCCCCGCCTCGGTCACGAGACCCGCCACTCGATCATCTTCGACGATCAGACGGCGTACCCCACAGCCGGTGTGGAACTCCACACCGAGCTCCTCGGCCAATCCCACGAGCGCCTCGGGAACCGCCCGGGTGCCACCGATCGGATACCAGACTCCCCCTTCCACCTGCATGTGGGCGATGCTGCAGAGGACGGCGGGTGAGTTGTAGGGAGACGAGCCGACGTACTGGGCAAAGTGGTCGATCATCTGGGCCACTCGCCCGTCACGCACCCGACGGCGGATGTTGCCGGCCATCGTCTGACCCATGCGGATGGCCATGACGTCACGCAGGGTGCTCGGGCTCATGTTGGCTTTGAAATCGATCGTGTCCCTGAGATCTTCGACCGACTTCCAGAAGAAGAAGCGCTCGGAGACGTCGTGCAGCCGCTCCGACAGCTCCAGGAAGTCGCGATAGCCGACACCGGCGTCGCTATCTGGAGAGAACTCGTCGAGTGTCGAGACCATGGTGTCGACGTTCTCGGCCAGATCCAGCACGCTGCCGTCTTCAAAGAAGCAGCGCCACTGGGGATCCAGCCTTACGAGCTCGAGCCGGTCTTCGAGCCGCTGGCCGGCCTCGGCGAAGATTCGCCGAAGCACTCGCGGTACGGTCAGGATGGTGGGACCCATGTCGAATCGGAAGCCGTCGGTTTCGAGCACCGCAGCCTTTCCACCCAACCAGTCGTTCTTTTCGAAAACCCGGACTCGGTAGCCACGGGCCGCCAGTGTGCAGGCTGCCGCCAAGCCACCCAATCCTGAACCAATCACTCCAACTGTTTCCTTCATTCCTTACTCCTTTTCTTCCTTTGATTCGCCGAGTTGGTCGCTTTGCCCTCTGGCCAAGCCGCGGCGGGCGAGATCGGTCAGCGAGTGAAGTCGCCCGGCCAGGCCACGCCCATGAATGATGCGCGCGTAGGCGGCGAAAAGCTGGTCATCGCCCGCGCGAGGCGGGTCGAAGTGGGGACGAAATCTGCCCCGGCGATGTATGACTGCTTTCAACACGGTCATCTCGAGCAACCCTTCGGCTCCTCGGGTGACACCAAAACCGCTTTCGCCACGGCCACCAAAGGGCACCCGCGGATCGGCGGTTGGAACGATGAGATCGTTGATGACGACGACACCGGCAGGGAGATGCCCGGCCAGGGCTCGGGCCTTGTCGGCGTTGCCGAATATGGCGGCTCCGAGCCGGTAGGGACAATCAGCGGCCAGCTCGATGGCCTCGTCGGTGCTGGCGACCGTGACGAGGCTCAGCACCGGGGCCGCGATGTCGGCGGCCAGGATCTCGCTTCCACGCGGCGGATCGGCCAGCACGAGCGGAGCCATCGAGCCGGACAGCGGCTTCTCGCCAACGATGAAACGTGCACCGCCGGCCAGCGCTCGATCGATCAAATCAGTTAGATTTTCATCTGCTCCCGGTGGCAAGGGTCGGGCCGGAATGCCCCGGGCTATCCCGATCAGTCGCTCTTCGAGGGACTCTCTGAGATCGCGGTGGACGTAAACCCGGCGCGGGGCGATGCAGGTAAAGCTGCTGTTGAGCGACAACCCGAAAGACAAAGCCGAGGTCACCAGGTCGAGATCCGCGTCCTCGAGCACCAGCACCGGATCGGAGCCCGATAGCTCCATTACCGCCGGTGTGACTCTTGGCGCAAGCTGCTCCAGTACCGCCCGCCCGGTTCCGGCCGCGCCGGTGAGAACGACCTTGTCCACCCCCGCGTCGATGGCGGCGGTGGCGGCGGTCTTCTCCTCACCCAGGACCTGAAGAACACCGGGTGGCAGTCCCGCACTTTCGAGCTCGGTGGCGAGCCTGCGAGCCGCTGTCTCACCTCCGGCGCCTGGTTTGAGCACAACGGCGTTGCCCGCTGCCAGCGCCTGGATCGCCTGCACACCCGGCAGCAGAAGCGGGTAGTTGGAAGGGCCGATCACCAGCACGACACCAAATGGCTCGCGTCGAAGCTCCACCTGGGAGCCGGCCAACCAGAGTGGCCGCCACCGGCTGCCGAGCCGCCGGGGAGCCAGCAGACCGGAGGCCGTCCGCTCCAGAAATCGACAGGCGTCGAGAAGCGGCAGAACCTCGGCGGTCATGGTCTCGGTGGTGCCCCGCCGTTGCGGTGTTGCGACCGTTGCGGCGATCTCGAGACCGGTCTCGGCGAGGCGGTGACGAAACCTCCGCACCACGGCGAGTCGGTCGCTGAGCGGCACGCGAGCCCATTGCGGCTGCACTTGCCGCGCCGCGGCCACTGGAAAACCGAGTGCTACTTCGGAGGCCGGGTGGGTGTCGATCAGCGTTTCAGCCATGTTCAGCTCGCCTCCGACAGCTCAGCGCCAAGTACGGCTGGCAAGGCGAGTTCCTTACCGGCTGACGGTGCCAGG
>SBFI01000416.1 GCA_006227875.1 Acidobacteriota bacterium | reverse complement strand
CACGAGCCCTTCGATCCACTTTTGCGTCGCCCTCGACAAGCGCGGCGGATCAGCGCTTTTGCCGGGACGTGACTGCTTTACGCAGCCAGAGCCAAGTTATCGTTGGCAGTTATAGGGTTCCGTTTGGCGAGCGGAAACTCGACACGCACCCTGCGGACCGTCCTGTTTCCCGTCGAAACCAGGGCGCCCCCATGACAAAGAACCACCGTCACACTCTATAACAGGTAAGCCGCGGCCAAGATTCCTTGTCGCCTTGGGTCTTGCTCGGAGGAACCTAGCTCTCCAGGCCGGGAGAATCCTGTTTACCGATGGCCGCCACCAGTTTCATGAAATCCTCCGGTCCGGAGGTCCGCAGCCGTGAGGCCACCAGCAGCCAGGCCGCCAGCGCCAGCACCACGCCGACGGGGGCAAAGCTCAGCAGTGGTGGGTAGAGTGGCCAGAGGACGACGGTCCCGGCGCCGAGAGCGCCGAGAAGGAGGATGAAGAAAGCCGGCCGGTTGACCGACTGGTGGGACTCCTCCACCACAAAGCGGAGCACGCTGCCACCACCCGCCGGCTCGACCGTCAGCGATCCGAGGAGCACTCCTTGATGAAGACCCCGGACCACCGGCAACCCGAGCCGACCTCCCGATCCGCGGCGCTCCCAGGATGCACCCCAGTGCTCCGCGGCCTCCTGGACGGCGGCGAGCGCCTGCTCGGGGGAGAGCTCGACCTCGATCCGGTGTTCTTCTATCGGGGCACCTCCTGGCCGGTCAGCTGCTTCTCAAAAGCGGCGTGGTCCTCGGCAAGGTCTCGAGTCCACGAACCGACCGTGCCATCGGCCACCTTGTCGTCGTCGAGAACGGTCAGCGGTTGAACCCCGGTGAGGGTGCCGCACAGAAAGGCCTCCTGCCAGCTGTCACGCTCGGCGACGAGCGGGGCCCGCTCGACCACCGGTAGCCGCCTTTCGTCCGCGAGCCGCAGCAGGATCCGGCGGGTGATTCCGGGCAGGATATGACCGTCGAGAGGATGGGTCTCGAGCAGGTCGTCCCGACGAACAAACAGGGTCGTACTTCCCCCTTCTCGCAGCTCGCCGGCTGGACCGACAAAGAGCACTTCGTCGGCGTCGCTGTCTCTCATCCGCAGCTTGCCTTGGACGGTGGCCATGAGGCTGTTGGTTTTGAGGTCACAGTGCTGCCACCGCCAGTCGGGAGCCGTCACCGCCCGGCGTGGTCGTCCCGCGGGTGGGTCGTAAACCGGGGCCGAGGGCAGGATCAGCACTGTTGGGGTGAGGTCTCGCGGCGGCACGTGCGATCGTGGTCCGACCCCGCGGGTAACTTGGAGGTAGAGAAATCCGGTGTCGGGGCCGCAGGCTTCGACCAGCTCGTGACAGCGAAGCTCGAGATCATCGGGTGGTGGGATGTCTACTCTGCCGAGACCCGAGCGCAGGCGCTCGAGGTGGAGATCGAGAAGAAGTATCTTGCCGTCGAGTACCTTGATCCCCTCATAGAGGGAATCACCAAAGAGAAAGCCCCGGTCCTGTGGGTCGATTCGTGCCTCCGCCAGAGGCAGAATGCGGCCGTCGAGGCTACACAGCGGCTTCACGCCGCCCGTCCGACCTCGAGCTCGTCGAAAAAGCTCTCGAGGGCCCGAAAAAAGCTCTCCACATCGGGCAGCTGGTTGATCTGCTGGCGGAGCTTGCGGCCGTGCGGCAGGCCGTGGGTGTACCAACCGGTGAACTTGCGCAGCTTGTGCAGGGCGATCTTGTCCGGATCGCGCTGGGCCACCATTTGAAAATGGCCCAGGATGAGGTCGCGTCGATCCTCCAGCGTCGGCTCCGGCACCCGGCCACCCGACATCCGGGCCGCAATCTGTCGGAAGATCCAGGGGTTCTTGGTCGCCCCGCGGCCGATCATCACCCCGTCGCAACCGGTTTCGGCGAGCATCCGGAGCGCATCGCCGGGCTCTCGCACGTCCCCGTTGCCGATCACCGGAATGGAGAGCTCTTCCTTCAGCCGGGCGATCTCGGACCAGTCGGCCTCGCCGCGAAACATCTGCTTGGCGGTGCGGCCGTGCATCGACACGGCCTGGACACCGTTGGCCTCACAGACCCTGCCCAGCTCGAGAAAGTTCCTCTCCTTGTCGTTGAAGCCGAGGCGAAATTTGACCGTCAGCGGGATCGAGATGGCGCTACGGACGGCGGCGATGATCCGCTCGGCCAGGTCGATATCCCGCATCAGTGCCGCCCCGGCGCAGCCTTTGAGCACCTTGTTGGCCGGGCAGCCCATGTTGATGTCACAGACGTCGGCGCCCACCTCCTCGACGATGCGGGCGGCCTCGGCCATGGTCTCGGGCTGCGAGCCGTAGATCTGGATGGCAATCGGACGCTCCTCCTCACTGAAGTGCATGACATCCGTGGCTTGGCGGTGTGCCCTCCGACCAGTGCCCGGGAGGAGACAAATTCCATCGAAACAAGGCCGATGCCACCGATTCGCCGCACGATGAGGCGAAAATCCCGGTCGGTGACCCCGGCCATGGGGGCGAGGATCAACGGAGGATCAACGGTGACGGGGCCGATCTGAAGCATGACGGGGAAATTCTACCCTGTGAACCCGCTATCATTCCCTCCGTGGCCTGGTACAAGGAGTGGTTTGGCAAGGAGTATCTGGATCTCTACTCCCACCGCGATCGGGGAGAAGCCGAAGCCCACATCGATTTTGTCGATCGGGTTTTCTCCGGTACCTCACCGCGGGCGGTGCTGGATCTCGCCTGTGGCGCCGGGCGTCACACCGCGGCGCTCCGCGAGCGCGGCTACCGCGCCCTCGGCTTCGATCTCTCGCTCACCTTGCTCACGCAGAACGCAAGACTGCCGCGGGTGGCGGGTGATATGTGCTGTCTTCCGTTTGCCGACGGCACCTTCGATTGGATTCTCAACTTCTTCACCTCGTTTGGCTACTTCGAGAGCGAGCGTGAGAACCTCCGGGTGCTGGAAGAGATCGCGCGCACCTTGGCGCCGGGAGGGAGTTTTCTCATCGACCTGTTCAATCGCGACCATGTGGTGAGCCATCTCGAGCCGCGAGAGAGCCAGGACCGAAACGGCTACCGGGTGGAGATCGAGCGCTGGTTCGATCACCGGACCGAAAGGGTCAACAAACGCATCCGTGTTTACGCTCCGGGCCGGGAGGTCCAGACTTTTGTCGAGAGTGTGCGGGCCTACAGTCGCGAGGAGGTGGTGACGGGGCTCGACGGGACCGGGCTCGAGGTCGACGATCTATTTGGCAACTTTCAGGGAGAGGTATTTCGCCGTGACAGCGAGCGACTCATCCTCGTCGGCCATCGGCCGCACTGACCGGTCGAGTCTCGATCTGCTCGAGGCGGGCCTGCTGCCACCTCTGCCGGCGGCCCTGATCGGCGGTCGTGACCTCGATCTGCTCGAGCCGCTCCGGCTGGTGGGCGGCGGGGAGCTTCCGGAGACGGGCGCCGCTGTCGTCGACAGGCAGGAGCTGGCCGCAGGCTTGGCCACCGCCAATGCCGCCTACGGACACCCCGCGGCGACCACGCTCGCCCAACGCCTCGCTGATCCCGAGACCCGGGTCGTGGTCACCGGTCAGCAACCCGGGCTGCTGGGTGGGCCGCTCTACACACTCTCCAAAGCCGTGGCGGCGGCTCTCTGGGCAGAGCGTCTGGAGGAGGCCGGCACACCGGCGGTGGCCCTTTTCTGGGTGGCCACCGAGGACCACGACTTCCGCGAGGTGTCACGAGCGGTTTTTCTGGCCCCCGGCGGGCCGCGAACCTTCACGCTTGGCGAGGACCCGGAGCCGCTGCTGCCGGTGGGGATGCGTTCTCTCGGCGAGGAGGTGGCGAGTGTTCTCAACGACCTGCGAGAGGCGATGCCGGGCGAGCGCTTTGCCGAGTGGGTGGAGACTCTCGGCCGCTGGTATCGACCGGAGGCCCGCTTTGGCGAGGCCTTCTGTCGCCTGTTGGCCCATCTGCTGGGGGAACGGTGCCCGTTGCTGGTGGACGCCATGTTGCCCGCGGTCAAGGCCGCCGAGAGGCCTTGGCTCGAGCAACTGGTGGCCAAGAGGCACGAGGTCGACCGGGCTCTTGCCGAGATCAACAACCGCATCGAGGGGCGCGGCTACCAGCTCCAGGTAAAGCCGCAACCCGGCGCCAGTCCGCTCTTCCTTCTCCACTCCCGGGCCCGTCGCCGCATCGAGTGGATGGCCGAGGATCGAATGGTGCTGCGCGGTTGTCACGACGTGGACGAACCGGTCAGCTGGCTCGAGACGACGATCGAGGAGAATCCGGGGGTGGTGAGCCCGGGTGTCCAGGCCCGCCCGTTGATCCAGGATGCGATTCTCGGCACCAGTCTGCAGGTGCTTGGCCCGGGTGAGCTCTCGTACATGCCGCAGGTCGCCCCGCTCTATGATCTGCTGGGGGTTCGAGCGCCGGCGATAGCGCTGCGGCCACAGATCCTGGTACTGGAGGATCATCAATGGGAGAAGCTCGACGGCACGGGTCTCGGTCTGGGACAGCTGTTGAGCTCCAAGCTGGATTTGGATCGGCTTTTGTCTGCAGGTGCGGGAGAGGATCTGCTGGCGCCGGTGCGCAGCCAGCTCGAGGGTCCGATGAGCGAGCTGCGCGAGGCGGCCCTCGAGATCGATCCCGGTCTCCAGGGACCGTGGGAGAAGACACAGGGTCAGATGGAAAGGGCTCTCGGTGTTTTCGAGGCCAAGATCTCGGCGGCGGCAGCCCGTCGTGACGAGGTGACCAGACAGCGGGTCGAGAAGCTGCGCAACCTGTGCCGGCCGCTCGGCAGCCCGCAGGAGCGGGTGGTGTCGACCTCGCAGTTTCCCGGCAAGTATGGCGATAGTTTTGCCGCGGCCCTGTTCGAGCAGCTGCGTCTCGATGGAGGCAACTTGCAGGTGATCTCGCCGTAGAGTCGAGGGGCTGGAAGTGAAGACAATGAAACTGGACGCACTCGCAATCGGCGCCCATGCGGATGATGTAGAGCTGGGCTGTGGCGGCACCGTCGCCCTTTTGGCCGATCTTGGCCGCAAGGTCGGCATCCTCCATCTGACTCGAGGAGAGGCCGGAACGCGGGGAACCGTCGAGGAGAGGCGGAACGAGGCCGAGGTCGCCGCTCGTGCTCTGGGGGCGGCAACGGTGGAGTTCCTAGACTTCGGTGACGGTGGCTTGCGCACCGGCCAGGCAGAGGAGGACGCGCTGATCGGTGTGTTGCGTCGGCTGCGGCCGGAGCTCGTCCTCGGACCCGCCCCCAGCGACCGTCATCCGGACCACGGCCGCGCCCACCGGTTGGTGGCCGACGCCTGCTATTACTCGGGTCTTGCGCGCCGGGGTGATGACCAGCCGCACCGACCGGCCGCGGTCTTCTCCTACATGCAACACGACCCCTTCGTCCCCAGCTTTGTCGTCGATGTCACAGCAACCTGGGAGCGCAAGCTCGAAGCCCTGGCCGCCTATCAAAGCCAGCTCCACCAGCAGGGCCAGGAGCGCGACGAGCCGCCGACAAAGGTCGCCTCCGAGGAGTTTCGACGGGCGGTCGAGGGACGGGCACGGCACTACGGCCTGGTTGTCGGTGCAGCCTACGGGGAGCCGTTCTGGAGTCGGCTGCCGCTGGCAGTGGCGGATCCATGGAGAATTCTGCCGGGGGGCTTGAGATGAAGATCGGCATCAGCTGCTACCCCACCTTTGGCGGGTCGGGCATCGTGGCCACCGAATTGGCCATGGCGCTGGCCAGCGGTGGCGACGAGGTGCATGTCATCAGCTATGCGCTGCCGTCCAGACTGTCGTTTATCAATGCCAACCTCTTCTACCATGAGGTGGTTGTACCCCACTACCCGCTGTTCGAGTACCCACCCTACTCGTTGGCATTGGCTACCCAGATAGTGGAGGTGGCTCGTCACCAACGGCTCGACCTGATTCATGTCCACTACGCCGTCCCCAATGCGGTGTCGGCGGTCCTGGCGCGTGAGATGCTCCAACCCCAGCCGCTCAAGGTGGTCACCACGCTGCACGGCACCGACATAACCCTGGTGGGCAACGACCCCAACTATCTGGAAACCACTCGCTTTGGCATCGTGCGCAGCGACGAGGTCACCGCGGTCTCAGCGGCGCTGCGAGAGGCGACGCAGAAACAACTCGGAATCGGCACCCCCATCGAGGTGGTCCCCAACTTCATCGATCCTGATCGTTTCGAGCTGGCCAAGGCGCAGAACGGGGCCAGACGCTGGGGTACACCCGAGGAAAAGCTCCTCGTTCACATCTCGAATTTTCGACCGGTCAAGAGGGTGCTGGATGTGGTCGAGATTTTTCACCGGGTCCATCGCGAAGTACCCTCGAGGCTGCTGTTGGTGGGGGACGGGCCGGAGCGGCCGAAAGTAGAGCAACACTGTCGCGACAGCGGCATCTGTCACGCCATCACCTTTATCGGCAATCTTCCTCTGGTGGAGGAGGTGCTGGTGGGGGCCGATCTGTTTCTCCTGCCATCGGAGACCGAGTCCTTCGGGTTGGCGGCGCTGGAGGCCCTGTCGTGCGAGGTACCGGTGATCGCCACCGCCGTCGGCGGACTACCGGAGGTCGTGCGTCACGGCGAGAACGGCTTTCTCTTGCCGGTGGGGGATGTCGAGGCGATGGCGAAGGCGGCGCTCGAGCTGCTCGGTGATGACGACATGAGAAGGCGCTTTGGTCGCGCCGGGCGCCGCTGGGTCGTCGATCAGTTCGATCAGCAGACCATCGTCGAAAAATACCGTCGTGTCTACCGCCGGGCCCTCGATCTCGATTGAAGCGCGGAGACAAAGGGACAATTTGATTATCGAGCCCTATCTGGCGCCGGTCGAGCAAGCCCGGGCCGAGCTGCGGGAGAAGGGTTCCCGTTTTCGGGCCATCATTCTGCCCGTCGTCGACGAGACCTCGGCGCTGGCGGAGATCGAGATCATGGCCAAGCAGCATCCGACGGCGAGCCACCACTGTTGGGCGTGGCGACTGGGGAGCCCGGCGCGCGAGCGCCATTCGGACGCCAAGGAGCCCACCGGCACGGCGGGTGAGCCCATTCTCCGGGCCCTCAGGGGCGCCGGCGTCTCGGATGCGGTGGTAGTGGTCGTGCGCTGGTTTGGCGGCACCAAGCTGGGGCGTGGAGGGCTGTCGAGGGCCTATGCAAACACCACGGGCGAGGTTTTGAGCGTTGCTCGGCTCGAAGAGAGAGCACCGGTAGTGAGGCTCGAGGTCGCGTTTCCCTATCATCAGGTCGGTGCCGTCAAGCGCCTGATCCACCCGCCGCAGGTGACGCTGGTCACCGCGGACTACGGTGAGCAGGTGGCGATGACCCTCGATGTGCAGACGGTAGGGGCCGAGGAACTAAAGGCGGCTCTGGCAGATCTCGGCATCGCAGTGGACCGCCGATCGGGGCCGGGTGTAGACTGATCGAAATCGGTCAAGTTAGACGCAAGTCCATCCATTCCATCGATGGAGGAGAGAAATCGCCATGAGTGAGAACGAAACTCCGCCGACACCGCCCGAGCCACCGACACCGTCCCAGCCACCCACACCACCGAGTCCGCCAGCGCCCGGAAGCCCCGATAGCAACCGGGGGATCATGATCGTCCTCTCTTATCTCTGGGTGCTGGCGCTGATACCCCTGCTGCTGGACAAGGATGACGCGGAGGTCCAGTGGCACGCCAAGCACGGCCTGGTCCTCTTTGGCGCCGAGCTCATTCTCTGGGTGATTCTGGCGGTTCTCGGAATGGTGCCCATACTCGGCTGCATCCTGGTGCCCGTCTGGCTGGCACTCTCGGTGGCCGTTATCGTGGTGCACATCATCTGCATCGTCAAGGGAATCAATGGCGAGAAGTTCCTGATACCCGGCATCAGCCAGTACGCCGATCGCTTCTGATTCGAAATCGAAATGAACAAACGGAGAAAGGAGGGAGAATGACAGATCCCGGCGCCATGCAACCAACGGCTCCGCCGCCGCCGACACCCCCGACCGGACCGCAAGGAAACCCCTGGGAGAGGCGAGATGCCTTGGGCTTCGGCAGTGCTTTTATCGAAGCGGTCAAGCTCTTTGTCACTTCTCCTGCCGAGGCTTACGCCCAGACCAAGAGATCGGGGGACTACGCCAGCCCGCTGATCTTCGCCGTCCTGGTTGGATGGATCGGGGTCGTCATCAGCCAGCTCTGGGGCATGCTCTTCAATGCTTCCCTCTTCTCGATGTTCCCAGGTGAGATGGGCGAGCAGATGGGTGCCATGGCTGCGACATCGATTGGTGCGTTCTTGGGCAGCATCATCATTGCGCCCATTTTCGTGGCCGCCACCATGTTTATCTGGAGCGGCATCGTGCATCTGTGTCTGATGCTGGTCGGCGGGCTCAACGAGTCGCAGAGCGGTTTCGAAGGCACCTTCCGGGTGATCTCATACGCGGCGGTGGCGCAGTTTGCCCACATCATTCCGATCGCCGGAGGTCTGATCGTCACCGTCTGGTCCATCATCCTCGGTGTCATCGGCTTGACCGATCTTCACCGAACCACCCAGGGCAAGGCCACTGCGGCGGTTCTCATACCGATCGCGGTCTGTTGTGTCTGTTTGATGATCTTTGGTGCCATGATGGCGGCCAGCCTGGCGGCCATGTTCGGCGCCCAGGGGGGTTAGAGCGGGCGCGAGGAATCCAAGCGCAAGGGCCCGATTCTAGAGGTCGATGGAGAATCAAGTCCGGATCAGCCGGCAGGATCCGAACCGGCAGCTGGGTTTCCTGTGGGGGGCGGTGGCAACGGGGCTTGTCGCCCTGACGCCGCTGGCCACCCGCCTGGCTGCCTCGGTTCCCGCCTGTCCATTCAGATCGATCCTTGGGCTCCCCTGTCTGACCTGTGGCTCGACACGGGCCGCCCTGGCCTTGAGCCGGCTCGACCTGTGGACAGCCGTTACGCTCAATCCGCTGGCCGCGGCGGGTTGGCTGACCCTGGTGGCCGGCGGCCTCGTCGCCGGTGTTCTCGCCCTGATCGGGACACCACTGCGCGAGCCCTCCTGGCGGCTGTCGATGCCGATTCGCCTCGCGCTGGTTCTGGTCATCCTGGCGAATTGGGTCTATCTGGTCGTAGCCGGTATCTGATCGAGGTGTAGCTGTACCCCGATCGAGGAGGGCCATTTTGGCTCTCCCCTGACTCATGCCCATGATCGGTCGCAAGCTGCTCGTTCTTATCTTGGTGGTGGTGAGCCTGTTTGCGCTCCTGGTCTGGGATCTCACCCGACCACCGCTCGATCAGTGGTCGGCGCGCCTGCTTCTCGGGGGGATCCACTCCTATCAGCGCTTCCTGTCCCCCGCTCTGGGTCGGGCCGGAGTGAGATGTCGCTTCGAGCCCAGCTGTAGCCGCTACGCCGCCGCCTCGATCGAGAAGCATGGTGCCATGGTCGGAGCCTGGCGTGGGGCCTGGCGGGTAATTCGCTGTGGGCCCTGGACAGGTGCCGGTACTGTGGATCCGCCGTAGGAGCGCATCACGCATTCGGCCGGCGGGCACCGCGCGCCGAAGGCGCGTGGTCGGGCCGGCCGCTTCGAGTCGGTGTGCTAGGCACCATTGACGTCTGCCTTGCCGCTCTCGCCGGCGCCTCTCAGGCTCCACTTGAAGAGCACCGGACCGACAAGCTGGTTGAGGGCGACGACCGCCAGCACCAGAGTTCTTATTTTGGTGCCGAGGCCGGGATAGCTCGCCGCCACCAGTTCGGCCAGGCCGAGACTGACACCGGCCTGGGTGATGAAGGGTGTCCAGCCCGACCTACGGATGATCGGCGGCTCACCCGCTACCCGGGAGCCTGCCCAGGTGGAGGCAAAGAGCAGCAGCGCTCTCCACACCGCAAAGCCGAGGGCCAACGGCCAAAGCAGGGCAACGGCATCGAGGTCGACACCCACACCGGTAAGGGTGAAGAAGATCACATAGACGGGGAGACTCGACTTCTTGAGCTCACGGATCAAGTGGTCCCCCCGTTCCGACACGTTCTCGACGACAAACCCGGCCATGACACAGACCACCAGAAAGTGCAGGTGGAAGCGGAGCTGGCTCTCGATGAGACTTCCGGCTTCGATGGTGAGGAGCACGACGACCAGCAGGAAGAGTCCGACCTCGCGGTTGATCCGGGCGAGGTAGGCGATGAGCAGGCCACCCAACAGAGCCCCCAGCCCGATGCTCACCGCCAGCTCGAAGAGAATGGCCAACACCAGCGTGCCCGCGAAGCTTTCTTGCGGGTCCATCAGGTTGGCGGTCACCGAGAGTGTTACCGCCATCAAGATGATCACCACCACGTCCTTGAGCACCGTGACCCCGAGGCCAAGGGTGGCCAAGGGCCCCCGCGCCCGCTCCTCGTCGATGACCGCGACGGTTGAGGCCGGCGAGTTGGCGGTGGCGACAAGCGCCAGGATGAGCGCCGCCGTGACGAGCTCGAAGGACGTGAGACCCGCCGCAAGGTGGGTGGGCTGGAGACCGAGAGCGCCGGCAGCGATGTAGAACAGCGCCACCCCGGCGGCGGTGCCGCAGAAGACCAGCCCGGTCTGGAGCAGGGTGACCCAGCCGATGGCTCTGAGTTGCGGCTTGAGCCTTGATAAAGCCAGCTCACCTCCCGCCCCCAGGGCGATCAAGCCGAGCGCGATCTCGTTGATGGTGTAGAGACTGTCTTTGACCTCCGAGCTCACAAAGCCGAGGAGCTGGGGTCCAAAGATCACCCCGGCGAGCATATAGCCGGTAATGAGCGGCAGACCGAGCGGTGATAGCAGCCGCGCGAAGATATGCCCGGCAAGCAGGATAAAGCCGAGCACGAGTGTGACCAGACCCGGGAACGGCGCCTCGGTGAGCGGGTCGGTTCGCAGCACCTCCACCAACCACACCACCCCCAGCAGCACGGCAAAGGTGATGATCTTGCGCGCCAGACCGATCAACTCGTCTCCTCTCGAGCGTTGTCGGGACCCGGGATGAGGCGACGGATGAACAGCGGGCTCAAGACCTCGTTGACCAGCACGCCCACGAGCACGGCCGTTGTAATCGTCCCGGCCCAGACCCCATGGTCCGGATCGGGTTCGAGCAAGAAGTAGAAATCGACGGCCAGCACGATGGAAAAGGCCCCTTGTGACAGCAGGGCGAGGCCCATAAACGGGCTCTCTACCTCGGGCTCCGAGGAGACCGTGGGCCAGACTGAGTTACCAAGAAGCTTTCCCGCGGCTCGCAGCACCACCAGAGTCACCACCAGCGCGAGCACCCGCAGGTCGTCGAAGACGAGCAGCGTACCGGCCAGGACGAGAAATGTGAGGTAGAGGGGTTTCTCGCCGTAGGCCGCGACCTTGTGGACCTCTTCGCAGTGCCAGGCGGTGTTGGCGGTAGTTACACCCATGAGGAAGGTCAGATAGACGGCCGACAGGTTGAGAGCCTGGGCCAGACCGGAAGCCAGCCCAACCGCACCGAGAACAAAAAGCAGCAATTCGGCGCGGCTGAACTCGAGCTCGATAAGAGCGGTCAGCAGCGCACCGAGAAGCACACCCAGGGCGGTAGCCACCACCAACCATTTCCACTCGGCCAACCCCTCTCCCAATCTCAGACCCGCCGGACGCAGGAAGACGGAGAACAACCCCAGCAGGATGACCGCCGGAATGCCGTCGACCCCGACGACGAACTTGAGAAGTCGAATCACCCGTCCCTTGATGCCAAAGACCCGCGAAAAGTAGTGGATGCTGCTGGGTGCGGTCGGTCCGGCGCAGATACCGATGATGGCCGCCGCCCGCAGCGCCGCCGCCGAGCTCGATCCCGGGAAGAGCAGGGGGAAGAGGAGCCAGACGCCGAGGCCGACGAGGGCCGTGGCGGTGAGGGCTTGCGCAAAGCTCCACGCGTAGCGCCCCACCGGATAGAGTCGGACGCTCTTCCACTTGAACTGGAGCCCGAACATGAGGCCGGCCCAACCCAGAGCCAGGTGGAGAATGGGGTCCAGCGAAGCGACAATGGGTGCCGGAACCAGCTCGAGACCGTGTGGCCCGATCAGGTATCCGACCAACAGAAACTCGGCGCCGGAGAAAAAGAGGTAGCGAAAACCGAGAAGTGAGAGATGGGAGCCGAAGATCGGCCGCGTAAACAGATAGCTGATGCAAAAAATCAGGCCGACGACGATAAGCGTCTGCATCAGCCCCGCGGCGGCGATCTACGCCACCGGAAGTGCCATTCCCTTTACCCTGGAGACTGGCACCACGAACATGATGCCGGTGGCGGGCTCGTCCAGGTCGCCGCAGGACTCCTCGACCAGTTTCATCGCCTGCTCCAGAGTGTCGTCATCGTCGATGACCGAGAAGATCGTGCGGTTGGCCCGTCGTTCTCCCTGCACCAGCTGTCGGAAGCCGGCAAACACCGGTACTTGATCGGCGGCAATCTCTGCCATACCGTGACTGTCGATGACCGTGGCACCGGTCACGCCGATACCCGCAAACCCGCTGACGATCTCGTTGACCTTCGACGTACTGCTGATGACGCAAATCAGCAGGTGACCCGAGCCGTTGCTCGATCGACCGGCTGCGTTGTCTTGGCTCTTTGTCGGTTTCATGGAGTCATTGGATGGTCGAAGGAGGCTTGCAGCTGCGCGGCCGCACTGCAGCTGGTGACAAAGGGCTCTGGCGGCATTAGGCGAGATCAGGCGTGGGACTGTCTATGATGCTCGTAACACCGCGGGTCCTATCTCCCGTAGACAAAGGAGATGTCAGGGAGTCTAATCTGTTGCCAAAGCGTTGCCGGATGCTACCACGGTACTCTTACCACGGGCTGCTACAATCCGGCTCTCGTGAGCGCCGAGCCCTACCCCACCGAGATCCGGCGTCTGCCGGAGAGCAGACGGATCCGGGTGACCTGGGACGATGGACACATCGCCGAGTACGACTATGACTATCTGCGCGGCTACTGTCCGTGCGCGGCCTGTCAGGGGCATGGCGCGGGCGAGGTCCAGTTCCAGCCCCCGCCGTCACCCGTGGAAGCTCTGGCGATCCAACCGGTGGGCAACTACGCCGTATCCATCCACTGGTCGGATGGTCACGCCTCGGGGATCTACCGCTTCGAGTTTCTGCGGCAGATCTGTCCTTGTGAAAAGTGCGGGGTGAAGACTGAGTAAAGCTCCCCGCTCGAACAAAACTCAAAGGAGACTGACAAGTGAAAGGAATCGTCCTTTTGACCATGGGATTGATAGTTGCCGTGGCCGCCGCAGCGGCTGACAAGAAGTCCGGGGCCCCGAGGGTACTGTTCGAGACCTCGATGGGGGATATCGTCATCGAGCTCGACCCCGAAAAGGCACCCAAGTCGGTGGAGAACTTTCTGACCTACGCCCAGTCAGGGTTCTACGACGGCACCATTTTCCATCGGGTGATCGACGGCTTCATGATCCAGGGTGGTGGCTTCAACGAGGACATGACTCAAAAGCCCACCGGTGGGACGATCGAGAACGAGGCCGACAACGGGCTGAAGAACAAGCGGGGAACGATAGCGATGGCGCGGCGGCCCGATCCCCACAGTGCCTCCTCGCAGTTCTTCATCAACACGGTAGACAATCGACCCCTCGACCACACCGGCAAGAACCCCCAGGGCTGGGGCTATGCGGTATTTGGCGAGGTCGTCGAGGGGATGGATGTGGTCGACGCCATCGAAAAGGTCAAGACCGGTACAAAGGAGATGTTCCAGGACGTGCCGATCGAGCCGGTGGTCATCCTCAAGACAACCGTCGAAACCGGTGGGGGCGAATAGAGCGAGAGTAGAGCCGGGCCGGATCTACTTCTTGGTCTTTTGCCGCACAAAGGCCAGACAGGCCCAGAGCATGTCGAGCTGGTCCCGGCCACGGGGCAGCTTCTGATCGCGCCAGACGTCGCGCACCGCCGACAGCAGGTCGTGAAAATCGACCTGTCGCTGGCGGTCGATAATTCTGCGCAGAGCGGCCAAGAGATCGGGTGTGGTCCAGAGCGAGGGCTGCTTGCCCGCCAACTCCCGCCAGGCGACCTCCAGCGCTCCCAGCCGGCGCTCGGCCAACCCGTCCTCGGCATAGCGGGAACGGAGCCGCCGGATCTCGGGCAGCTCCTCGAAGATCGACTCGTCCGGGATTGTCCGCTCACTTATGACCTGCCAGTGCTGGGGCAGGAGCTCTTCCTTGCGGATCTGGGCGACAAGGATGTCGTAGCGGGCGAGTGGCAGCTGGTCGAAGAGCGCCGCCAGGGTCGGGAGATCCTCACCCGCCTCGACCCAGCGGGCTATCTCCTCCTGCGAGGGGAGCTGCCTTTCCCCGGTCTCGGTCGACTTGGCTGTGGTCATCAAGGCTGGTGCCGAAGGCCGGACTCGAACCGGCACGGGTTGCCCCACACGCCCCTCAAGCGTGCGCGTCTACCAGTTCCGCCACTTCGGCGTCATAGAAAATCTTAGCAGCAAGTCGAGAGCTTCGGCCACGGACCATCCTACCCGGTCGGTGGCTCGACACTCTCGTCCGCACTCGACTCGTTGGTCTCCTCACCCACCGGCTCGCCTACCGGAGCGGCCTCTTCGGCCGGGACCTGAGCCGCAGGGGTCTCGGGTTCAGCGACCGCCTCGGTCTCGGTGGCCGGCTCCGCCTGCTCCTCTTCGACAGCCGTCATCACCGAGCCCTGCCGGCCCGACGACTGCAGAAAACCGATGCTCATGGTGGTGAAGATGAAAGCTACGAATCCCACGACCGTCATCTTGTGGAGAAATGTCGCGGCCCCGCGGGCACCAAAGGCGGCCTGGGTGCTCCCACCTCCAAAAACAGAGAGATCGGCGCCCTTGCCCTGTTGGAGCAGGACCACCAGGATGAGAAAAAGACAGGTAATTACATGAATCGTATAGACCAGATAGATCACTTGGGTTTACCTCCAGACATCAGGCGGCTTCGCCGCAGCACCCGATCATAGTCGAGAATTTCTCTGGGTCAAGGCTTGCGCCCCCGACCAGGAAGCCGTCGACGTCGGGCAGAGCGATGAGATCGGCCACATTTTGCGGGTTGGCCGAGCCGCCGTAGAGGATCCTTTTGGCCCCAGCCGCGGCCTCGCCGATGAGATCGGCGAGGGTCTCGCGCAGAAAACGATGGGCCTCCTGGGCGATCTCCGGGGTGGCGGTCTCCCCGGTGCCGATGGCCCAGACCGGCTCGTAGGCCAGGGCAAAGGGATCTGGGCGACCGGCCAGGGCGCCGTTGAGCTGTCTCTCCAGAACCGCAAAAGTGTCACCATTCTGGCGCTCGGACAGCGTCTCACCCAGGCAGATGAGAGGGGTCAGACCATTGCGGTTGGCCGCCAGCGCCTTCTGGCCGACGAGCGCGTCGCTCTCGCCGTGGTCACGCCGTCTCTCGCTGTGACCACAAAGGGCCCAGGTGCAGCCGGCGTCGGCAAGCTGTGGGCCGGAGACGTCACCTGTATAGGCACCCGCGTCCTCGACATGGATGTCCTGGCCACCCCAGGCCAGGGGGCTGCCGGCAAGGACCTCCGCCACCGTCGGCAGCAGCGGCGGCGAGGGGAAGAGCACGACCTCGGCGGCTGGTTGGTCGAGCCTGGCGACAAGCTCCCTCGAGAGCTCCCGGGCCTCGGTGCCGACCATATGCATCTTCCAGTTGCCACCTACCAGGGGTCTGCGGCTGATCGACGTCATGATCGGCTCTCCAGGACGGCCACACCCGGTAGCGTCTTGCCGGCGAGAAATTCCAGTGATGCCCCGCCACCGGTCGAGACATGATCGATCTTGTCGATTACCCCGGCTCTGGCCGCGGCCGCTACCGTCTCGCCACCGCCGATGACCTTGAAGCCCGGGCTGGCGGCGATACCCTCGGCTACGGCAACCGTCCCGGCATCGAATGGCGGCCTTTCGAAGACCCCCATCGGCCCGTTCCAGAAGACGGTGCGGGTATCGGCCAGGGCTTCGCCGGCTGCCTGGCGTGAGCTCTCTCCGATGTCCACCGCCTTGGTGCCTGCCGGCACCGATTTCGCTTCCACCATCTCGACCCGCATCGGCATCGCCAGATCGTTGGTGACCACCAGGTCTTCCGGTAGCACCACCCGGATGTTCTGCTCGGTCGCTGCCTGAGAGATTTCGCGGGCCACCTCCAGACGCGCGCTTTCGACCAGGGAGTCGGCCAGATCGTAGCCCTGGGCGGCGAGAAAGGTGTTGGCCATGCCGCCACCGAGGATGAGGATGTCGAGCTTGGGCAGCAGATTGAGCAGCGTGTCCACCTTGCCCTCGATCTTGGCGCCACCCACAACGGCGGCGAACGGCCTCTCGGGCTCGCTCAGAAGTCGGCCGAGGGCGGTGACCTCGTTGACCACCAGCCTGCCGGCCGCCTTGCGGCCGAGCCGCTCGGGTACACCCACCACAGAAGCGTGGGCGCGGTGGGCGGTGCCAAAGGCATCGTCCACATAGGCATCGGCGAGCGCGGCCAGCCCGTCTGCAAACTCCGCATCGTTCTTGGTCTCACCGGCATGGAAGCGTAGATTCTCCAGCAGGCAGACCCGACCGGGCTCGAGGGCCTCGACCGCAGCCGCAGCCGCCGGCCCGACACAGTCCTCGGCAAAGCTCACCTCCTCTTCCAGCAGGCCGGCCAGGGTATCGGCGACCGGCCGCAGACTGAAGTCCGGATTCACCTCTCCCTTTGGCCGCCCAAGGTGGGAGGCGAGCACCAGGCGAGCACCGGCACCGGTGAGCTCGCGGATCGTCGGCAGGGCGGCCTGTAGCCGGGTCGGGTCCAGCACCTTGCCGTCTTTGAGCGGCACGTTGAAGTCGACTCGCACGAAAGTAGTGACACCGCCCAGATTGTCGAGGTCGAGGTCTTCGAGGGTTTGGATGGCGCTCATTTGTCGGGCTCCTGTCTGCTGTTGGCAGTGGTGAGTTTCAGAGCGAGCGGCCGGCGAGCTCCAGCAGATCGGCCAGCCGGCTCGCGTGTCCCCATTCGTTGTCGTACCAGGCCACGACCCGACACAGCCGGTTCTCCACCGTTTGCGTCAGTGGCAGATCGACGATCGCCGAGTGGGGGTCGCCGAGAAAATCGGAAGAGACCAGCTCGTCTTCGGAGACCGTGAGGATGCCTTCGAGATCCCCCGTCGCCGCCTGCCGGAAGGCGTCGTTGATCTCGGTGTCCGTGGGCCGACGGTCGAGCTCGACAACCAGATCGATGAGCGAGACGAGGGGGGTGGGCACACGCACGGCAAAGCCCTCGATCTTGCCGGTGAGCTCGGGAAGTATTCGGCACACCGCCTGTATAGCGCTGGTGGTGGTGGGAATTATGTTGATAGCTGCAGACCGGGCGCGGCGTGGATCGCGGTGTGGATAGCTCAGCAGACGCTGGTCGTTGTTGTAGCTGTGAACCGTGTTGAGCAGCGCCCGGTTGATGGTGAAGGTTCGGTCGAGCACCAGCGCCACCGGGGCCAGACAATTGGTGGTGCAGGAGGCGGCGCTCAACAGGTGGTGGCTCGCGGGATCGTACTGCTCGTCGTTGACGCCTTGGCAAACGGTGATGTCCATCCCCTTGGCATTGCCCGAGACCAGCACCTTCTTTACCGAGCCCCGGTGGTGGACCCGCGCCCGTTCGGGGGTGATACACCAGCCGGTGGAGTCCAGGACGATCTGCGGCTCGCTCGCCTCCCAGGGGATCTTTTCGGCCTCGGGCTCTCGGTGGGTGGCCACCCGGCGCCCGTCGAGCCACAAGTCACCGTCGTCGACAGCGACATCCTTCGCAAAGCGACCATGGAGGGAGTCTCGCTCCAGCAGCAGAGCCAGCTGTTCGGCCGTTCCGAGGTCGTTGACCGCCACCAGCTCGAGGTCCGGTCGCCCGGCGGCGACCCTTACCAGGGCACGACCGATACGGCCGAGTCCGTTGATGGCGAAGCGGATCGACATGAGCAAAACTTATCAGAATCGAGGGCACCAAACCGGCTGCTAAGCTCGGTGGGTGATGCCGCCAAATCCTCTTGTTTTGGGTGTCGAGACCTCCTGTGACGACACCGCCTGCGCCGTCGTCGATGGCGAGGGTCGGGTGATCTCGACGGTGGTCTCGAGCCAGCTCGCCGTCCACCGGCCCTTTGGCGGTGTGGTGCCGGAGATGGCCTCGCGTGAGCATCTCAGAAACTGGCCGGCGGTCAGCCGCGAGGCCTTGGAGACGGCCGGAGTCGAGCTCGGCGAGGTGGATCTGATCGCGGCGACCAGGGGTCCCGGCCTCATCGGCGCCCTGCTGGTCGGTCTGTCTCTCGGCAAGGCGATGGCCTACGGCCTGGACAAGCCTTTTTGTGCCATTCACCACCTCGAAGGACATCTCTACTCGCCCTTCTTGGGCACCGCCGGGGAGCCCGCCGACTCGCCACCGGCGGGCTTTCTGGGTCTGGTTGTCTCCGGGGGTCATACGACGCTCTTCGAGGTCGACGGCGAGGAGACCCGCACTCTGGCCGAGACCCGTGACGACGCCATGGGAGAAGTTTTCGACAAGGTGGGCAAGCGTCTCGGTCTCCCCTACCCGCAGGGGCCGGTGGTCGACGAGTTGGCCGAGTCGGGTAACCCTTCCCGGTCTCCGCTGCCGGTCGCCAGATGCAGCGACCGGAGCCTCGATTTCTCCTACTCCGGTCTCAAGAGTCAGACCCTGGTCGAGATCGAGCGTCTCGAGCGCCAGGGGGTGGACACCGATCTCGGCGCGGTAGCGGATGGGGAGATGCCGTCACCGGTGCTCGACCTCATCGCGGGCTTTCGTGCCGCCGCGGTGGCCCAGATTCTGGACCGTCTCGAGCGGCTTCATCGGCGGCAACCCATCGAGCTGCTGGCGGTCTCCGGGGGTGTGGCCGCCAACCGGCTGCTCCGCCGCGAGCTGGTCGACTGGGCGGCGAGTCGGTCGGTGGAGCTGAGGTTGGTGCCGTTGGTCTATGCGGGCGACAACGCGGCGATGATCGCCCACGCCGCCCTCATTCGTCACCGTCGGGGTCTGGTCGACGATCCTTTGGTTGCCGACGCGGCGAGTCGCATCCCGCTCTAGAGAACGCCTCCCCCGGTATCAGAAGTCGGCGCGGTCGAGCGCTACTCCGACCGACGGAGGTGCTGGGCGAAGAAGGCCATCGTCTTCTCCCAGGCATCCTCGGCGGCTCGGGCGTTGTAGCGAGTCCCCGAGGGGTTGGCAAAGGCATGATCGGCGCCCTCGTAGACATGGATGGCGGCCTCTTTGCCCAACGAGTCGAGCGCCGACTCGAACTCGCGCACCGTCTCCACCGGGATCCCCTTGTCGAGAGCCCCAAAGATCCCCAGCACCGGCGAGGTCAGGGGTTGGAGCTTGGCCGGGTCGGTCTCCAGACGGCCGTAGTAGATGACCGTGGCGTCGATGCCGTCACCCAGGGCGAGCGCGGTGGCGAGTGACCAGCCACCGCCAAAACACCAGCCGACAACACCGATGCTCGGCACACCCAGCTCTTGCTCGAGATACTCGAAGGCCTGGCGAAGGTTCTCCTCGACCCGCTGGGGTCGATCGCGAGCGGCGCGCGCCAGCCGTGCCGCGCCATCCCGGTCCTCGCCTACCTCGCCTTCATAGAGGTCGACGGCGAGCGCCACATAGCCCTCGGCGGCAAAGCGCTCGGCCATCGCCCGCACGTTGTCGTTTAGACCCCACCACTCGTGGATGACGATCAGCCCCGGGAGCCCGCCGCTCTCCTCCGGTCGTGCCAGAAAGCCGTTAATCTTCTTGCCCTCGAGCTCGCCGTAGACGACATCCTTGGTCCCCACCATTTGGGCCGGCTCGGCCTCGGCGGCGGGGCTTGCCACCGGAGAGTCGCCGGTGTGCTCGCGCTCCATCCGGGCGATGAAGTCATCGTCCGTCTGCGCGAGTGTCGAATTCCCCAGGACGAGGATGGAAAAAGATAAGCAGAAGAACACTCTCCGCATGGCAGCACCTCCAGAAGCGTTGGATGGGAGCCGAAAGATAGCACGACGACAGGCTTAACCCGCCATCAAGAGTCGAAGCGGCCTCCGTGCCGGCCGCTGAGTGGCATGACCTGCTGAGAATTTGTGGTGGCCCGGTCTCGAAACCTCCGGGGGCTCCCCTCCGCTGCGCGGGAGGATGGCTCCGCTCCGGAGAGCCCCCTCCGGCCCCGAGCCCGAGCTGGCACGGCGGGTCGGCAACGTGTCGGTGGTCTGCCACTGCGCTCCAACCGCGCACGCCCCA
>SBFI01000059.1 GCA_006227875.1 Acidobacteriota bacterium | reverse complement strand
CGATCCCGGATACCAGACCGCTCGATCCGCGTCACGGCTTCATATGCAATCTCTTCACCCAGATCGATGATCTCCCGCACCCGCAGTGGCCTGGCGGCGAGCTCACGAGGCACTCGTGGCTTGAGCAAAACGTCGCAGGGCGACTTGGCAAAGTAGATCTCGGGTCGTGTGGCCCAGCCGAGGAGCCTGAGCAGATGAGGCCGGAGCCTGGTGCGGATGGGAAGACTCCGGTGCCTTTCACTGCGAATCGGCTTCGCCTGTATACCGATGACCAGGTCCGCCCCTTCCGAGTAGAGAACGTCGGTCGGCAAGGGCGAAAAGACCGCGCCGTCTGCCAGGACCATCTCGCCCATCTGGCGCTTGGACATGACAATCGGGTTGGCCAGGCTCGCTCCGACAGCGTCGAAAACCCGGCCGTGTCTGAAGATAACGGGCAGTTGCGAGACCTTGTCCGCAGCGACGACGAAAAGCGGAATCCTCAGCTCATAGAATTCCGGGTCCGAGCCCGAGATATCTGCCAGTGATTCGAGGAGACCCTCGACCCTGGTCCGCAAGAAGCGATGGATCTCCGCACCCTCAGGAGCTGGGTGGTCGGTCGCGTCATCATCGAAGTGATCGATAACCCATCTGCGTATCTCTCGCGCAGGAGTTCCCGCAGCGTAAAGCGCAGCAACCAAGGCCCCCGTGCTCGTGCCGGAGACCATGCTGATCGGGATTTTCAGTCGCTCGAGGGCCAACAACAGACCGACGCCCACCAATCCGATGGGGAAACCGGGGCCCAACGCCACACCAATCCGCCGGACTTCAAACAGCCCAGACGCCTCCGGGGACACCGCGATTCCGGACAGGCTCTCGGGTTCTGGGCCCATGGTTCGATCTTCGTCTCGATCAGGCCACCTGACGAGACAGCGAGAAACTCACGACCGCGACCAACTACTTCGGATCCCTTGCGGTGCTGCCAGGATACATACAGAGGCGTTCGCTGGCCCCACCCCGTTGGGTGGGGCAGGATCTCGAGCCTCACTGCCCATGGCCCACTGCTCCTTCGGCCCACAAAAAAAAGGGCCGACCCCCCAAAAGGGATCGGCCCCGGATAACGCCTGAGGAATCAGGCGGATTAGTACATGTCGCCCATGCCACCGCCAGGCATACCACCGCCACCCGGCATCGGCTCCTCTTTCTCCTTGATCTCGGAGACGAGGGCCTCGGTGATGAGCATGAGACCGGCGATCGAGGCCGCGTTGAGAAGGGCGGTCTTGGTCACCTTGGCCGGGTCGATGACGCCGGCCTTGACCAGATCCTCGATCTCGCCCGTGTTCGCGTTGTAGCCGTTGTTGCCGTTGGTGTTGATGAGCTCGCGGACGATGACCGAGCCCTCCTCACCGGCGTTGTTGACGATCTGGCGGGTCGGCTCCTCGAGCGCCCGGCGGACGATATTGATGCCCACCTGGATGTCGTGGGTCTCGCCCTTGGCTTTGTCCACGGCGTCGATGGCCCGCAGCAGGGCCACACCACCACCCGCGACGATGCCCTCTTCGACGGCCGCCTTGGTGGCATGCATGGCGTCCTCGACACGGGCCTTCTTCTCCTTCATCTCGCTCTCGGTGGCAGCGCCGACCTTGATGACGGCCCACGAGCTTGGCCAGCCGCTCCTGCAGCTTCTCGCGATCGTAGTCCGAGGTGGTCTCCTCGATCTGGTTGCGGATCTGCTTGACCCGGCCGGCGATCGCCTCGCGGCGGGTCTTGTCGTCGGAGTCGGTGACGATGGTGGTGTCGTCCTTGGTGATGACGACCTTCTTGGCATCACCCAGGTCTTCCCACTTGACGTTCTCGAGCTTGATGCCGAGATCCTCGGTGATCACCCGGCCACCGGTGAGGATGGCGAGATCCTCGAGCATGGCCTTACGGCGATCGCCAAAGCCCGGGGCCTTGACGGCCGCGACCTGGAGCGTGCCGCGCAGCTTGTTGACCACCACGGTGGCCAGCGCCTCGCCCTCGACATCTTCGGCGATCATCATGAAGGGCTTGCCCTGCTTGGCCACCTGCTCCAGGATCGGCAGCAGGTCCTTCATCGAGCTGATCTTCTTCTCATGGAGAAGAATCTTGGCGTTCTCCATGACCGCTTCCATGCGCTCGGGATCGGTCACGAAGTAGGGGGAGAGGTACCCGCGGTCGAAGAGCATGCCCTCGACAACCTCGAGGGTGGTGTCGAGACCCTGGGCCTCTTCCACCGTGATAACGCCGTCCTTGCCGACCTTCTCCATCGCCTCGGCGATGATCCCGCCAATCTCGGAGTCGTTGTTGGCGGAGATGGTACCGACGTGGGCAATCTCCTCGCCGCCAACCGGCTTCGAGGCCTTGTCGATCGACTCGACGGCGGCCTTGACGGCCTGCTCGATGCCCCTTTTCAGCTCCATCGGGTTGGCACCGGCGGTGACGTTCTTCGAGCCCTCGCGGAAGATGGCCTGGGCCAGAACCGTGGCCGTGGTGGTGCCGTCACCGGCGACGTCCGAAGTCTTCGAAGCCACCTCACGCACCATCTGGGCACCCATGTTCTCGATCGGGTCGGCCAGCTCGATCTCCTTGGCGACCGTCACACCATCCTTGGTCGAGGTGGGAGCGCCGAATTTCTTCTCGATGACCACGTTGCGGCCCTTGGGGCCGAGGGTGATCTTGACGGCGTCAGCCAGTTTGTTGACGCCCTTGAGGATGGCGCTGCGCGCATCCTCGGAATAAGTAATCTGCTTTGCAGCCATTTTTGTCTATGACCTCCTGATTTCCAATTCTTCTAGTTAGTTGACGACCGCGAGAATCTCGTCCTCACGCAGGATGACGTACTCCTCGTCGTCGATCTTGATCTCACTACCGGAGTACTTGCCGATGAGGATGCGGTCGCCGGAGCTGACGTCCATCGGCTGCCGGTTGCCGTCGTCCTGGAGCTTGCCGGGGCCTACGGCCACCACCTCGGCCTCTTGGGGCTTCTCTTTGGCGGTGTCGGGGATGATGATCCCACCCTTGACCTGCTCCTCCTCCTCGATCCGCTTGACCAGCACACGGTCGTGTAGGGGGCGAATATTCACTGACACGTTTCTACCTCCTTGCTCGTAGCGAGCAGATTAGTAAGTCGTTTGTTATTAGAGTTTTAGCTCTATACTGCCGTCACGTGTTAGCACTCGCTGTCCGAGAGTGCTAACAAATTGTATGGATCGGGACCCCGGTTGTCAAGCTTTTTCCGGGGTTTTTGCGGAAATCTTAGTGTTTTTGACTAAAGTCCTGTCTCACGCCGGATTTCAGCGTCCAGACTGGGGGGATGGGCCAGCATGCCGGCCATCAGCGGGTTCTCCCGATTGAAGGTCCGCTCGGGCTCCTCGAGCACCTCGATGTGACCACCCGCGGCCCGCACCAGCGCCACCCCGGCCACCACATCCCACTCGTTCTTTGGGACCAGTGTCCAGGTCGCATCGACCAGACCGGCCGCCACCTGCGCCAGCTTGTAGGCCACCGAGCCACAGGGCCTGACCTCGAAGCCCCGGCTCATGAACCGATCCCACTCACCCCGCTTGACTTCGCTGCGGCTGGCCAGAACCACCGCTCCCTCGAGCTTCCTCCTGGCACTAACCCTGGCGGGCTCCCCGTTGAGGGTGACGCCCCGATCGGTGGCGCCCAGCACCAGCTGGTCGGTGGACGGGTTGTAGATCCCACCGGCCATCGGCTGCCCCTCCTCGACCAGTCCGATGGAGATCGACCATTCGGGGATCCCCTCGATGAACTCCCGGGTGCCGTCGAGCGGATCGACGACCCAGACCCGTTCGTAGTCGAGCCGTGCCAGGTCGTCGACCGTCTCCTCCGACAGCCAGCCTTCCCCTTCTTGTGGGAGCAGCCGGCGCAGCACCTCGTCGACCCGGCGATCGGCCTCGGTCACCGGATCACCGCCCGATTTCATCTCCACGGCGATGGCGCCGGGGGTAAAGGGAGCCAGCGCCTCGGCGGCGGCCCGCAGGCCGGCCTCGATGCGTTGGAGGTCGGAATCACGTTGAGACATGTCGCACGTACTCGGGTTGAGTGGCAGAAGGGTGTAGGGGCGTAGGGGC
>SBFI01000204.1 GCA_006227875.1 Acidobacteriota bacterium | reverse complement strand
GTAGAAAGCGCTCACCCACCAGACGCTGAAGCCGGCCACCACGTTGTGGTAGATGTCACCGGGTATGAAGTCGCTATGGGCCCAGCTCGGACCCCAGGTGAAATGCGCCAGGTGATAGACGATAAACAGGATGATGAGGACTCCACCCCACCGCATCGTGCGTGAGGCGTAGGTGGCCTCGATCGTCTCCCGCTCTTTGTAGCTCTCGGGTCGCGCTTGCCAGCTGAGCAGTGTCAACTGGGTGGCAGCCGTGATGTGCACCGCCACCGCCGCCAGCAGCACCAGGCGAGCGATCCACAACAGACCGCCGGGGGGTAGAAGTGGGCTCCCCACCTCCCGTAGCCACTCGGCATAGTGGTTGAGCTCCTCGGCCCCCAGGTAGAGCTTGAGATTGCCCAGCATGTGACCCAGGACAAAACCGAAGAGCAGGATGCCGGTGACCGCCATGACGGTCTTCTTGCCGACAGCGGTCCGATAGAAGCTCAGCAGCGACATCTGATTTCCGATAGCCGGGACTCGAGTTGGTGGAGCGTATTCTAACCCGCTGCCGCCGGGACGCAGCGGTCAGCGGCGGCGACGCCGGCGGCGTGGCCGGGTACGGCGTGTCGGCGGCTTCCGCCGCTTGGGCCGGTGCTCCCGGACCCGCTGCCAAAGTTCCAGATCCTCCCCACCCTCGCCCGTCGCCGCGACCAGAATCTCCAGCAGAGTCAAGGCATCGTCGAAACCGGGGTGCCCGGCAAACCGCACTCGATCTCCCGCCGTTCGCCAGTTGTCCCCCAGCCGATGGAATGCCGCGATGGCCTGATGGGTCTGGTCCGACTTCGCCTTGGAGATACGGAAGCGCAGCAGAAAGGGATCGACCACCCTGCCGACCAGTTTGCGCAGAGCCTCGCGCCCAATGGGTCGGCCCCGGTCCTGCTCCATATCCCGGCGGCGAAGAAAGACACCGGGTAGGAGCAACGCCGCCAACAGGGCTGCGTCGGAGGGCTGTAGGTTGTCCATCACCAGACGATCGATGGCCGGCAGCACCTCGACAAAGTCGGTTGGCTCCGAGCCGTCATCAGCCAGCAGCGGCTTCGCCTCCGGGAGAAAGACCCCCAGGAAGCCAAGATCCCGAGCATGGCTAAGCGCCGGGGTCGCGCTGCCGCTGCGCAGCAGCTGACTGATCTCCTCGGCCATTCGGGCCGGCGAGGCGCGCTCTATCTCCCGGCGGCAACTGCGGGCCGCAGCCGCCGTCTTCTCTTCGATGTCGAAGCCCAGCCGGCCGGCGATCTCGCAGGCCCGCAACATCCGCACCGGGTCCTCCTTGAATCGGATCTCCGGGTCACCGATGGCTCGAATCAGGCGTTGTTCCAGATCCTCGATGCCTCCCACATAGTCGATCACCGAGTAGTCACCAATGTCGTAGAAGAGCGCGTTGACCGTGAAGTCGCGGCGAAAGGCGTCCTCCTCCGGCGTGCCAAAGACGTTGTCGTCGGTGATAAGGCGGTCCCCGGGTGCGCCGTCCTGGGCCTCGGGATCGGGATTGCGGCGGAAGGTGGAAACTTCGACGATTCCCTCCCGAAAGTAGACATGGGCAAGTCGGAACCGCCGACCGATGATGCGGGAATTGCGGAACAGGCGTCTGATCTGTTGGGGTCTGGCGTCGGTCGAGACGTCGAAGTCCTTTGGCCGGCGCTCGAGCATGAGATCGCGCACCGCCCCACCCACGAGGTAGCCCTTGAAATTCGCGTTGTGCAGCCGGTAGAGCACCTTGAGAGCGTTGCTCTCGATGTTCTGCCGCGAGATGGGGTGTTCCGGCCGGGCGAGAATCCGAGGCCCGGATGAGGTGGTGACGGTCACGAAGGAAGATTATAGGACCTTCGAGCAGTGCGCAGTGAGCAGTGGGCAATGCGCCATGGGCAGTGAGCAATGGGCAGTGAGCAATGAGCGGTGAGCAATGAGCGATGAGGATACAGAGCAACGCAGCGGCCGCCGCAACGCCGCGGGTCTTCGGCCCGGCGAAGCATCGTCTTCGCTAGCGAAGCCGGGTCGAAGACCCGCGGCCCCAGGCGGCCGCCGTGAGCCTCCTAGCGCTCCGCCATCAAGTCTCGTAGCTGCCCCTGGAGCTCACCGTACCGATCCATCACCGCCCGGATCACCGTGGGATCGGACATGTCGACACCGGCTCTCTCCAGGGCCTCCATCGGATAGACGCTCCCACCCAGCTTGAGCATCGCCAGATAGTCCTGGACGGCGGTCTCATCCCCATCCCGGAAACGCTGGGCGATGGCCTCACCGGCGGCATAGCTGGTGGCGTAGACCCAGACATAGAAGGTGCGGTAGAAGTGGCTCACCCTCGCCCAACCGGCCTTGTAGGCATCGTCGACGGTGAGGTCGTCGCCGGTCGCCGTAGTACTCCTTCCACAGGTTGCCGTAGGCCTCGCCCAGGGTCTCTTTGGTCAGCGGCTCGCCGGCCTCGGCCATGGCGTGGGCCTTCGTCTCCCACTCGTGGAAGAAGATCTGCCGCACAAAAGTGCTGGTGACGTCGTTCATGGCCTGGTTGACCAGGAGCTTGCGCTCATCGGGGTCGGTGCTGCGCTCGAAGAGCCACTCGAGAAAGAGGGACTCGCTCGCTACGGAGCCCACCTCGGCCACGAACAGGCTGTAGTCGGAATCGTGATACGGCTGATTCTGGTTGGCCATGTAGGTGTGGATCGAGTGCCCCATCTCGTGAACCAGGGTCGAGACCGCCTCCAGGCTGCCGTCCCAGTTGAGAAAGAGATAGGGGTGGGAGTTGTAGGTCCCCCAGGAATAGGCGCCCGGACGCTTACCCTGGTTGGAGTAGACATCCACCCACCTCTCCTTGCGCGCCCGCTCGGCCACCGCCGCGTACTCCTCGCCAAAGGTCTCGCGCCAGAACTCCATCGCCAGATCCCACCCCTGCTCGTAGGTGTATTTCTTCTCCACCCCCGGGATCACATTCATGTAGAAATCGTAGATGTGCTGCTCGTCCAGACCAAGCAGCTCCTTGCGCAACGTGGCATAGCTCTGGATCTGCTCGATGTTGTCGTGCACCGCCCCGACCAGGGTCTCCACCACGCTCTTGGGCACATTGCCGGAATCGAGCGACATGTCCAGCGCCGTCTCGTACCCGCGGGTGCGGGCCAGCCAGGTGTCCCGCTGGATGCTGCCCCCCAAGGTTGCGGCAAAGGTGTTGGCGTACTTGGTGTAGGTATCGAACAGCGCCAGGGCCCCTTCGCGGCGGACGCGACGGTCGTCGCTGGTCACCAACCGCAGGTACTGGCCGGGGACGACCTTCAAGTCCTCCCCATCTTCATCCTTGAT
>SBFI01000092.1 GCA_006227875.1 Acidobacteriota bacterium | reverse complement strand
CCTGTTCCTCGTCTTCGGCTATCTCCAAATCCGCTAGGTTAGTATCAGCCCATCATGATCTCCAGAATCCTCGAAGATTTTCGTCGTACCTGGCCACAGCTCGCCATCACCGATGTTCTGGCCAAGGTCGCGGGCTTTGTCCTGCTCACCCCGGCAGCCGGAATTCTGCTCGGTCTTTTGGTCTCCCGGCAAAGCGGCGGGGTCGTCACCGACGAGGACATCCTCTTCTTCTTTCTTCGTCCGCTGGGTTTAGTGACTCTGCTGGTGGCGGGGGCGATATTCGCCGGCATCGGCTTTGTCGAGCAGGCCGGTCTGATGACCATCGTGTTTGGCGCGCGGCACGATCGATCGATCACCTACTACGAGGCCCTGCGTCACGTCGTCAGGCGAGCCGCTTCGATCTTCAACCTGGCGGGCCAGATGGTCGCTCGGGTGCTGCTTCACGCGGCACCCTTCCTGGTCGCCGGCGGTCTCGTCTTTCTGCTGCTGCTCACCCACTTCGACATCAACTACTACCTTGCCGAGAGACCGCGGGAGTTCTATCTCGCTGCCGTCCTGATCGGGCTTATCGTCGTCGCTCTCGTGGTCGTTCTTGCCCGGCTGCTTCTCAGCTGGGCCTATGCGCTTCCCCTCGTCCTCTTCGAGAATTCCGGTGGGGCCGAGGCATTGAAGGAGAGTCGTGATCTCGCTGCCGGCCACCGCCGGTCGCTCGCCTCGTGGTTGATCGGGTGGGCCGTACTCAGTCTGCTCACCGCCACTCTGGTCACCGCCGGGGTTGGGGTCATTGCCCGCTTGGTGATCCCGGAAGCCAGCGAGTCGCTCACCGCGGTCGTCCTCGGTACCGGAACGGCGATGGTGGTAAGCGGACTGCTGAACATCTTGGTCTCGTTTGTAACCGGCGCGATATTCAGCATTCTGGTCGTCAATCTCTGGTGGGATCGAACCGATTCTCACGGTGAGCAGCTCGCTTCACAGATCGATACCGAGCCTCTCGGCACCAAGGCTTCCTGGAAGGTGCCGAAAAAGGCTCTCTTCTGGGGTGCGGTGGCGGCAGCTGTCGCCGCCATTGTCAGCGGTCTGGTGCTGGCCGGCAACGCCAAGGTGGAAGATCGAGCCGTGATCACCGCCCATCGCGGCGCCTCGGGTGAGGCACCCGAAAACACCCTTGCCGCCATCGAGGGGGCGATTACCGAGGGCGCCGACTGGGTCGAGTTCGATGTCCAGGAGATTGCCGACGGCACTGTGGTCGTCTGGCACGACAGCGACTTCAAGCGCATCGCCGGTGTCGATCGGAAGATCTGGGAGGTCACCACCGAAGAGCTGCGCGACATCGACATCGGCAGCTGGTTCTCACCCGAGTTCGGGGATCAACGGGTACCGGCCCTCGCCGAGGTCCTGGAGCTGTGCAAGGGGAAGATCAAGCTCAATATCGAGCTCAAGTACTACGGTCACAACGACCGGCTGGAAGAAAAAGTGATCGAGCAGGTAGAGGCGGCGGGACTGGAGTCGGACGTCGTCATCATGTCGCTCAAGCAGGAGCTCGTCGAGCGGGTGCAGGAATTGAGACCCGGCTGGCCCGTCGGGCTGCTGACCGCCGTGGCACTCGGCGACCTGACGAAGCTCGAGGTCGACTTCTATGCCGTCAACACCCCGATCGCCAGGCGCAGGTTCATCCGCAACGTGCATGGACTCGACCGGGAGGTCTATGTCTGGACGGTCAACGAGCCGGTGCAGATGTCGGCGATGATGAGTCTCGGTGTCGACAACATCATCACCGACGAGCCCGCGCTGGCACGCTCGGTTTTGGAGGAACGCGCCGAGATGAATCAGGTCGAGCGCCTGATTCTCCTCATTGCCGGCCGGTTCGGGATCGTGCCACCGAGCGAGAGGCCATCGACCGAGGCTGACGCCTGAGGGTCCAAGGCCCCTCAGATGCCGCGCTTGGTGTCGGCAGCCGGTTGCTCCGGCTCCCGTCTACAGATCTACGGCTTTAGCGAGTTGGTGTACTTGCTCGCAACCTCGATGGTCTCGTCGACCGCCGCGAAGACCTTGTCGCCCTTCTTGTTGAGCGCTGCCGCCTCGTCTTGGAGATCGGCGATGGCGGACGGGTTCAAATCGTGCCCGAGAAACGTCACCTGGTCGTGGAGATTGGTGATGAAAGGCTTGAACTCGTCACCGGCCTTCTGCGCGGCCTTGAGAATCTCGTTGTAGTTGGCCTGGGTATCCTTGAGCCGCGATTCGCTCTTTGCTCGCAGGTCGTCGCTGGTGATAGCTGCAATGCTCGCTTCCCAGTTGGAAAAGTAGACTGACGCCGCCTCCTGCATGGACGCGATTCTGTCACCCACCTTGTCCGCCTGGTTCTCGCATTTCTGGATGTCCTTGGTGAGCTTCTTGTAGGCCTTGCGGTTGTCCGGGACCTTGCCCTCGATGATGGCGTTGTAGCCGTCGAGCGTCGCCTCGGTCTGGAGCTTGGTCGAGCGGATCTGGGAGATTGTCGACTGCGACCTGGAGATGAGCTTGTCGGTCTCCTTGAATCCAGGAGATTGGGCCTGGACGACGCCTGGAACCGCGATCAGCAGAGCCAACATAACGAGAAGTGCACTCATCCGCGATTTGGTACCACATGACTGCCTGCTCATGAGAATCCTCCTTGTGATAGGTACCCGGCAATTATACCGCCCAGGGACCCTCGACCGAGGCTGACGCCGGAGGGGTAAGAACCCCCCCGGGCGTAGCACTCGGATTTGGCAGCCGGCTGTGCCGGCTCCCGTTGTCTGTACTTAGGGCTTGATGGAACTGGTGTATTTGCTGGCGGTTTCGATGGTGCCGTCGACCGCCTTGAAGACCTTCTTGCCCTGGGCGTTGAGCTCCGCCGCCTCGTCCTTGAGATCGGCGATGGCCGAGGGGTTGAGGTCGTGTCCGAGGAAGGTCACCTGGTCATTGAGACTGGTGAGGAAGGGCTTGAACTCCGCTCCGGCCTTCTCAGCGGCCTTGAGGATGCCCTCGTAGTTGGCCATTGTCTCGTTCAGCCGCTTCTCGCTCTTGGCCCGAAGATCGGGGTCCGAGATGGCGGCCAGGTTGTTCTTCCAGTCGGAGAAGTAGGTATCGGCGGCCATTTGCATGGCGTCGATGTTCGCCCTCACCTTGTTCGCCTGGTTATCGACCTTGCGGATGTCGTTGCTGAGCTTCTTGTAGGCCTTGCGGTTGTCGGGAACTTTGCCTTCGATGATGGCGTTGTAGCCCGCCAGAGTCTCCTCGGCCTGCATCTTTGTCGAGCGGATCGCGGCGATCGTGTCATTCGACTTGTTGATGAGCTTGTCGGTCTGCTTGTGCCCCGAAGACTGGGCCACGACCACAGCCGGGGCCGTGATCAGCAGAGCCAGCATGACGAGAAACGCGGACACTCGCCAAGTCAGATCGGTTGAATTGATACGCATAACTGCTTCCTCCTTTTGAAAAGTGTCCGGGGATTATATAGACCGGCCGGGATTTGGCAACCGGTCTTGACACAAGCGGTCTGTCTAATATATCGTTGCCGATATAAGTCGGTACCGAGTTAAGTCGGTACCGACAAATCTACTGCAAAAAACACTATGGATAAAGGGAAATCAGCCCACGCGGCAGCCACGCCCGGTATCGACTATGGCTCGCCCGTCATCACCGGTCTTATCCGGGGCATGCTGCCCTTTGCCCTCATGAAGCTCATCGAGGAGCGCCCACGCCACGGCTCCGAGCTGATCCGCGCCATCTCCGACATGACGGGCGGCGCCTGGACGCCAAGTCCCGGCTCGGTCTATCCGGTGCTGCGCAAGCTCGAGCAGGAGGGACACCTCAGTGGCGAGTGGGAGCGCACCCAGTCGGCGCCAAAGCGGATCTACCAGCTGACCGGCTCGGGACGGCAAGCGCTCCCCGACCTCCGGCAACGTCTGGTGGCGCAGCTGACCACGGCCCGATATCTGATCGACGAGCACCTCGCTGCCCTGACCCAGGATCCCGACCATGGACACCAAGGAAAAACTGTCCAAGATTAGACTCGAGCCGCACGAGAAGACGGCGTCCAATTCCGGCTTCCAGCTGTCACGGCGGACGCTGCTGGGGCTGGGAGTAGCTGTCGCCCTGATATTGGTTATCGTGATCATCCTGACTCTGGCCGGCGGCGACGAAGAGATCGCGGCCACGGCTCCCACCGCCACTCAACCCGACGCCACCGGTCAGGCCCCCAGGCTCCCGACCGGCGGCTCTACGGGCACCCTTGCCGCCGGCGGCTATGTCGAAGCCCGCCGCACCGCCCTTGTCTGGCCGGGGCGAGAGGGCATCGTCGCCAAACTGCACGTCATCCGTGGCCAGCAGGTCAAAGAGGGCGATCTGCTCCTCGAGCTGGACGCCCGCACCGCCACCGCCGCCGTCGCCATGGCAAGCGCCGAGCTCGACCAGGCTCGCGCCCGACTTCTGAGATTGCGTCAAGGAGCCCGAGCCGAGGAGCTGGCGGCTGCCGGCTCCGAGCTCGAAGAGGCCGAGGCACAGTATGCAGATGCCAAGGCCGAGCTCGAACGGCTGCTGTCGCTGGGAGAGAGCGAGCTGGTGCCGGCGGCCGAGGTGGAGGCCGCCCGCTATCGCGCCGACGCCGCCGCCGCCCGTGTCGAGACGCTGCGCTCCAACGAGCAGCTGCTGCAGGTCGGCACCCACCCGGCGGAGATCGCGGCCGGCGAGGCGGACGTGGCGCGCAAGGAAGCGGCTCTCCAACAGGCCGAGGTCAATCTCGATCTCACCAGACTGCGCGCGCCCTTCGACGGCCGTGTCATCGCCATCGAGCTCGAGCCGGGTGAGGTGGTCAGTCTGTTCGACGTCGGCTCGGGGATCGAGATCGCCGACGAGTCCGAGTTCTGGGTGAGGGTCGACGTCCCCGAGGATCGTCTCGAGGGCCTCGAGCTGGGGGATCCCGCCGAGGTCTACGCGCAAGCGATTGGCGCCGACCCGCTGGCCGCCCGCGTGGTCGAGATCGCACCCAAGGCCGACCGGCAGTCGAACACGGTGGAGGTATCGGTGGCCATCATCGACCCGCCGCCCATCTTGCGACCGGACATGAGTGCCCGCGTCAACATCACCAAATCCGGAGGGAGCGAATGAGCGAGACACCGATTGTCGAGGCCAGGGATCTGGTCAAGACCTACCACAAGGGGACTACCGAGATACGACCCTTGGACGGTCTGGATCTCGAGGTCAGACCGGGAGAATTTCTCGCGCTCATGGGTCCCAGTGGCTCGGGCAAGTCGACCCTGCTCCACATCGTCGGTGGGCTCGATCAGCCCGACACCGGCAGCTGTCTTGTCGGCGGGCTGGACATCGGCAGTCTGGGTGAGAAAGAGCTGTGTGAGTTTCGCGCCGCCAAGGTGGGCTTTGTCTTCCAGACCTTCAATCTCATCCCGATCCTGACCGCCGCCGAGAACGTCGACCTGCCGCTCAGGCTTCTTCCGCTGTCGTCCAGCCGTCGGCAAGAGCAGGTGGCCATGGCCCTCGACATCGTCGGTCTGGCCGACCGTGACGACCACCTCCCGTCCCAGCTCTCCGGCGGCGAAGAGCAGCGAGTCGCGATCGCTCGTGCCTTTGCCACCGATCCCGATCTCATCATCGCCGACGAGCCCACCGGGGACCTCGACGATCAGACCGGTGAGGAGATCGTCTCCGTTCTCAGAGTGCTGGCCTCGGATCACGGCAAGACGGTGCTGATGGTTACCCACGACGCCAGCAAGGCGGAGCGCGCCGACCGGATTCTCTACTTCGACCGGGGACGCCTGACCACGACCGATCCGCGGGCCCGGACACGGGCGGAGGCCGACTGATGATCCTGCGGATGTTCCCCTTGCTGTGGAAGAACCTGTGGCGCAACAAGCGCCGCTCCATCCTGACGATCTTTGGTGTGGCCGTGGCCATCTTTGTCATCACCGCGCTCAGCGCCGCCATTGCCGGTATGACCTTCCCCGTTCGCGAGGTGGGCGCCACCAGCCTGCTCAAGGTGCGCGAGAAGAGTCGCGCCAACGTGCTGGCAAGCCGGCTGCCGCAGGTCTATGAGAATCGTGTGGCCGAGCTGCCGGGGGTCGCCGGAGCAACGGGGGTGCTCGAGGGGTTGGCGGTTCTCGGCGATGAGGGAGTGCACATATTCGTCCGCGGTGTCGACCCCGCCCGCTTTCACGAGGTTCGAAACCTCCAGATCGACCCCGACGCCTGGGCGGCATTCGTCGACGACCGCAAGGCCGCCCTCGCCGGCCATCGGCTGATGCGGAGGATGGACTGGGAGGTGGGAGACGAGATCGAGATATCGATGCTCGGGCTGCGGGTGAGAATCGTGGGCGCCGTCCCCGAGCAGGGCATCGATCTCGAGAGCCATCTCCTGGTCAAACGCGAGAATCTCCAGATTGCACGTGAAGCCGAATACCAGCTGAGCTATGTCTTGGTGAAGCCGGCAGAGGGCAAGCCGCCTGTCGATCTCGCTGCCGAGATCGACGACTACATGGCGGCTTCGCCGGTGGCGACCACAACGGCAACCTCGGCGGCCTTTGCCGAGGCGGTGGTCGAGGATTTCATGGGTTTTGTCGACTACCTCAAGATCATGAAGTGGATCGCCGTTCTGATTACTGTCCTCGGTGCCGCCAACGCCATTGCCATGAGTGTGCGGGACCGCACTCAGGAGATTGGAGCGCTCAAGGCTCTGGGGTTCAAGCCCAATCTGATCTCGACCCTGGTGCTGCTGGAATCGACCGGATTGGCGCTGATCGGGGCCGTGCTGGGCATCGCGCTGGCGGGCTGGGCGATCGGCAGCTCGGCCGGCGAGCTCGCCGGCCTCGAGCTGACCCGCTGGGACGTGGCGCTCAGCCTGACCATCGCCGTCTTTGTGGGATTGGCCGGGGGAGCCGCACCCGCGGCGGCCGCCGCCAGACTCCG
>SBFI01000273.1 GCA_006227875.1 Acidobacteriota bacterium | reverse complement strand
ACAAAGCGAAGCGGCCGGCCCGACCACGCGCCTTCGGCGCGCGGTGCCCGCCGGCCGAACCTTCTGAGGAGTCTCCCCGTTGAGTCTCCCGATGCTCGCTCCGGGTGCGCGCGGGCGATCCACCCGGGCGGTCGGCTCAGGCTTCCGGCGGCGCCCGCAGAGCCGCTTCGCTTCCGGCCCGCGTCCGGCTTTCCCTCGGAGATCGGTGACGCGGGCCTGCGCTGCGGGCTGGATCCCGCCGGCTGCGCCTGGCCTCCCGCAGGTGGATCCTCGCCCGTGCTCGACGTCGCTCCCACCGGAAGCCTCACCGGGGGAACTACCTCAGCGGCCGTCGTCAGGAACGAGAAGAAGTTCCAGGGGCCGTCCGTGAGACCGTCCGGGATGCTCCTGGCGAGCGGGGCTCTCCGCAAGCGCGTCCCAACGAACCGCCGGAGGGTACCCACCGGCCGGCGCGCAGCGGAGCGCAGGCCCGGTCCACATCTTCGAAGGCTGACAGGACCGGGCCGTCCCCAAGCCAGGGGCATCCCGGATGGTCTTGCACCCATGGAGGTTCGGCCGGCACGGAGGCCGGCCGCTTCACTCAGCGATCGGCTCGAAAGGGGCACCAAAGAGCTCCTCGCCCAGCTCGGCGAGCTGACGGTCGAACTCGGCTGCGAGGCGCTGCCGCGCCGCGTCGCTGACAAAGGCTTTGCGTAATGCCGTCCGGGCGATGGCCGCCAGCTCCTGCTCCCCATAGCCGAAGATGTCGGCCATCTTCAGGTATTCGTCGCTGAGGGTGGTGTCGAAAAAGGCCGGATCGTCGGTGTTGAGCGTCACCGGCACGCCGGCCCGCAGCAGCCGGTCGAAGGGGTGACTCTCGAGATCGGTGACAGCGCCCAGTCGGATGTTGGAGGTGGGACAGACCTCCAGGGGGATATCCGCGGCCGTCAGGTGCTCCATCAGCTCAGGATCTTCGGCTGCCGAGATGCCGTGTCCCACACGCTCGGCGCCGCACACCTCGAGCACCGAGCGGATCGACTCCGGCCCGGCATGCTCACCGGCATGAGCCACCCTTCTCAGACCCTCATCGGCCGCAACCCGAAAATGTTCGGCAAAGGGTTCGTTGGGCTCCGACTCGAAGCCCGACAGCCCCAACGCGACGACGCCACTACGCCGATGGTCGAGAGCCCACTCCAGGCCCGCGCGGGTCCCAAGTTGCGGACGATGTCGGTAATGAGAGACATTTTGATCCCGTACTTCTGCTCACCCTCACGGATCACCTCGCTCAGAGCATCCGCCACTTCCCCACCATTGGCACCGTTGGCCAGGTGGGTGCCGATGGTGAGGTGAGCCTCGAAACAGAGCACGTTCTGGCGGCTCTGCTCGGCCAGGAGCTCTCTGGCAACGAGCTGGAAGTCCTCCGGGTCCCGCAGACACTGGCAGCAGGTCAGGTAGATCTGTACAAAGTGCTCGAAATCACGAAAGTCGAACCACTCTCTCAGCCCCTGTTCATCGGTCGCCGGGAGGCTTATACGACGGCGTTCGGCCAGACGTAAAAGGGTCCCGGGTTGGATCGAGCCCTCGAGGTGGATATGCAGCTCGACCTTGGGCATGCGTCGAATGAAGGTTTCCAGCTCACTCACTCGGCCTCCCCGACCTTGCGCTCGTCCTTGACTTCAGCCAGCCGCGCGAGCACTCGACCGGGAACCAGACCTTCGAGATTACCGCCGAGGAAATAGACCTCCTTGACCAGGCGGCTCGACAGATAGCTGTACTCCTCACGCGGCGCAAAGAAGACCGTTTCGATGTCTGGATTGAGACGCCGGTTCATCAGGGCCATCTGGAACTCGTATTCGAAATCCGAGATCGCCCGCAGGCCCCGGATGATCGTCCTGGCGCCGATCTCCTCCATGAAGTCGACCAGCAGACCCGAGAAGCTCTCGACCTTGCAGCCGCTGAGACCGGCCACCTCCTCTCGAATCATCTCCACTCGCTCGGCCACCGAGAACACCGGGCGCTTGGCCTCGTTGCCGAGCACCCCGACTACCAACTCGTCAAAGATGGGGAGACATCTCTCGACGATGTCCAGATGACCGTTGTGAATGGGGTCGAACGAGCCCGGATAGACGGCGATTCGCTTGTTACTCATTCGGCCTCCTGCAGGATATCGAAGGTTACGACATTGAAGGCGGCATCGGTTACCCGGAGCAGCACGAGTCGGCCCGACTCCGATGGCGACAGGATCAATGTCTCCTGTTGTCCGTCCAGCAGACCATCGGCGACGGAGGCCGGCTGCCACCCACCGGCATCGACGCTGAACACCGCTTCGCGCAACGGGCTGAGGGTGTCCTCGATCTCCACCTGCCAACGCTCTCCCTGTTGCTCAACCTTTCTGAGAACCGGTGGCGTGTGGTCGATGAGGACGGGCTCGCTGATCTCCTCCTCTTGCAAGGCCTTGTCGGCCTGCATTGGAGACCGATCCGATACCCGCAGCTGAAAGCGGTAGACCCCGTCGGGAAGAACCGTGGCGTCGAAGCTGTAGTGCTCTTCCTCGAGCTCGTCGACCACGGTCAGCCACTCCTCCGCACCCTGTGCCCGCCGAAAGGAGAGCTCGTAGGTGAGCTCGTCTTCGTTTGGATCCTCCGCCTCCCAGCGCAGCGTCCGGTAGCCGCGCTTCCACAGAGTCTTCAAGCGTGTCTCGTCCCCCGGCTTGGCGGGTGTCAGCGTGGTGAAGATACCCTGCCGATTCGGGTGGGCGGGCTCGAAGACCTGGCTCGACGGGTTGAAGTTGGCGGGGACCAGAATCTCACCCGGGTCGAGCACGGTCAGGCTCTTGATCTTGGGCGGCAGGTTGACCTGCTTGTAGGAGAGCATCACTTCACTCAAGGAAGGTGATCTACCGTCCGCCGCCACCAGCTCGGCACGGAATTGAACATAGCGTCCCGAGGGCACCTTCGACATCGACACCTCCGTCCCCTCGCTGCCGGCGGTCCACTCGGACCAGGTCTGGTCGGGCTCCGAGCTCAGACCGCTGCGAAAAGAGAACTCGAGACGTGTACCCCGAGGCAGCTCCCCTCGCCACCTCAAGCCGCCAAAGCGGGCTATCTGACCGGCATCGAGAGCCGGACTCGTATAGAGCCCCCGGCGTTCCGTCTCACTGGATATACGGTAGAGCGCAGCAGCGTTGGTGGTGGCGAACGCCGGACCCGGTTGGTCGGGCAGCAGCACCACCACCTGTCTCTCATCCACGTCCTTTTCCAGCACCGGTTTGCCATCGCGCAGACCAAAGACCTTGCCGTCGAGGCCGGTCCCGATCCAGAGCCGGTTTCTGTGCCACAAGAGCGAATAGACGGTCTCTTCTTCGAACCGCGCCGCCGATTCGACGACCCCGGCCGGCGAGATATGGAGGATCTCCGAGCGCGGGCCCTCGAATCCTTTTGGCCGCGTACCGATTGGAGGGCCCGTACCGGCAGCCGGGCCTTCGGTGACCCTGACCGTCACCGAGGTCCCGTTCTGTTGCGCTTCCTCGCTCTCCTCCTGGTTTGTCTGGGGCTGGGCCGGGGCAGCCACTTTGCTCAGATCCACGAGGCTGGCTTCCGAGGCCAGGACGGCCGCGTAGCAGCCGCCATCCGCGTCGGTGGTCAACGACACGACCTCCGGGTGCGCCGCATC
>SBFI01000449.1 GCA_006227875.1 Acidobacteriota bacterium | reverse complement strand
CGCTGTCGCTCGACGCTGCCCATCGCCGAGTGCCACCCGACGGCGGTGTCGTTGTCGTGGGTACCGGTGTAGTAGACCGTATCGGGGGTGACCCTATGGGGCAGGTGCTCGCTGTCCACGGTTTCGAAGCCGAACTGGAGAACCTTCATTCCCGGCAGGCCGAGGGCGACTCTGAGCTCCCTGACCTCGTCGGTGATGATGCCCAGATCCTCGGCCACGAGCGGCAGCTCCCCGAGGGCTTCTCGCACCGCATCGAAAAGGCGGTGTCCTGGTCCCTCGACCCATTGGCCATTGACGGCCGTTTGCTCATCGGCGGCTACCTGCCAGTAGTCGACAAAGGCGCGAAAGTGATCGATGCGGAGCAGGTCGGTCAGCCGAAGATGGTGTCTGAGCCGCTCGATCCACCAGCCATAACCCGTTTCTTCGAGACGATCCCACCGGTAGATGGGGTTGCCCCAGAGCTGACCGGTGGCACTGAAGTAGTCGGGCGGTACCCCGGCGACATATACCGGGTGGGCGTCGTCATCCAGGGAGAACAGGTGAGGGTTGGCCCAGACGTCGGCCGAGTCGAGGGCGACGTAGAAAGGGAGGTCGCCAAAGATCCGGATGTCGCGGCGATTGGCGTCGGTCTTGAGCTCGCCCCACTGCCGAAAGAACAGAAACTGGAGATAGCGATGGTAGGCGATCTCGTCGGCGAGCTCCTGACGCGCCTCCTGGAGCGCCGCCGTGGACCGAATCGCCAGCTCTCGTGGCCACTGCTGCCAGGGCTGGCCCGAGAACTTTGCTTTGAGGGCCGCAAAGAGAGCCCAATCTTCCAGCCACAAACGCTGCTCGGGTGCGGCGCAAAAGGTCTGCAGCTCGTCCTTGACTGCCGCCGGCGCCCAGGCCACGAAGTACTCCCAGGAAGTCCGCAGCAAATCGTTCTTATTGGCGGTTGCCCGGGGATAGTCGACCCGGTCGGCCGCCAGCGCCGGCAGCTTCTCGAGCGCCGACGGCGGCAGGAGGGAATCGTCGGCCAGTCTATCCGGCGAGATCAGCATCGGGTTGCCGGCAAACGTGGAGGAGGCGTTGTACGGCGAGTTGCCGAAGCCGACGGGCCCGAGAGGAAGCACCTGCCATACGCTCTGGCCGGCGGCCTCGAGCCAATCGAGGAAAACCCTGGCCTGGGGACCGAGGTCTCCGATGCCCATCCGTCCGGGCAGCGAGGTTGGATGGAGAAGGATGCCGCTCTCTCGTCTCGTCATGGAGGAGATGATAACCTCGTGCAACTCATAAGCTCGAATGCGCAGCCCAGATTTCTCACCAGCCTCCTACTGCAGCGACGGATATGCCTGAATCTGCTGCGTTACACTCCGCTCGGGCTCCTCGGCGTACTTCGTGTACGCCTCCGGGGGGGCACCGAGCCGGCCGCAGCCGGCTTGGTCCGGTCGCAAGCCTTGCATATCCAGGCATCTCCGCCGCCTCGCTACGGACGCTGGTGAGAAATCTAGGCTAGCGACTCGAGCTGCCCTCCGCTACAACATTGTCGACGATTCTGACAAGGAGAGCTGTCCGGTGACGCGTCTAGAGACCCTGATTCCCATCCCCAGCCTACAAGGAGCCGATATCGAGCTGCCCGCCGAGCTCGAGCGTCTCTACGACCTGGCCTACAACCTCTGGTGGACCTGGAATCCCCAAGTGCGTCAACTGTTCTCCGCCATCGACAGCGCCTCCTGGAGCCGCTATCGCAACCCCGTCGAGCTCCTGATCAATGTCGATCACACCCACTGGGAGGCGCTGGTCGAGAACGACACCTTTATGGAGGCTTTCAGCACGGTCAAGCGGGTGTTCGAGAGCTACATGCAGGCCGAGGAGGGAACCTGGTTCCAGCGTCGCTTTGCCGACCACGGAGAGGAGTGCGTGGCCTACTTCTCGATGGAATACGGTCTCCACCAGTCCCTGGCCATCTATTCGGGGGGGCTGGGTGTGCTCAGTGGCGATCACTGCAAGAGCGCCAGCGACCTGGGGATTCCCTTTGTCGGTGTGGGCTTGCTCTACCGACACGGCTATTTCAGACAGACCATCGACGCCGATGGCTTCCAGCAGCATACCTACCCGGACTACGACTTCACCCGGCTGCCGCTGCGGCCAGTCCAGGGAGCCCGCGGTGGTGAGCTGATTGTCCGTGTACCGTTCCCAGGCCGCGAGGTGGCGGCCAAGGTCTGGGTGGCGCATGTGGGACGGGTACCACTGCTGTTGCTGGATACCGACCTGCGGGAGAACGATCCCGCCGATCGTCCGATCACCAATGTTCTCTATGTCCGTGGCCGGGAGGTGCGTCTGGCGCAGGAGGCGGTGCTTGGAGTCGGTGGCGCCCGGGCGCTTGCCGAATTGGACATCCAGCCGACTGTGTGGCATCTGAACGAGGGCCACAGTGCGCTTTTGCAGCTCGAGCGGCTGCGCAATCTGATGAAGGAAGAGACCGAGCTGGATCTGCCGGCGGCGGTCGAGGCCATCGCCAAGAGCGTGGCTTTCACGACCCATACACCGGTGCCGGCGGGCAACGAACAATTCGAGCACGGGCTGGCGAGTCGACACCTGGAGAGCTGGACCGACGACCTGCGCACCGACGTCGGCTCCCTGCTCGATCTGGGCAAGGCCGATCATGGTGAGCCCCACCAACCGCTCAATCTCACCGCGCTGGCGCTTCGCACCTCGAGCTTTGCCAACGGCGTCAGCCATCTCAACGCCGAGGTGTCGGACCGCATGTGGCGGCATCTCTTTCCGGATAATCCGCCCGAGCAGCCGGTGGTGGAAGCGATCACCAATGGAGTTCACTTGCCGACCTGGATAGGTCTGCAGATGCGGACGCTGTTGGAGAAGGCGCTCGGGCCACTGTGGATCGAAGACCTGCTCGAGGCCGAAGCCTGGTGGCCGGTCAAGGAGATCCCGGATACCGACATCTGGGCGGCGCATCAGGCACAGAAAGAGCGGCTGCTCCGATTCACCCGCTCCCGGCTGCGCAAGCAGTACGCCCGTCACGGGCAATCCCCGTCCGAGCTGCGCTCGGTGGCGGAGCTCTTCGATCCGCAGACCCTGACCATCGGGTTTGCCAGGCGGTTTGCCACCTACAAACGGGCCAATCTCATCTTTAGCGACCTCCACCGGCTGCGCCAGCTGTTGTGCCATGGTGAGAGACCGGTGCAGATCTTCCTGGCGGGCAAAGCCCACCCGGCCGATCGGCCGGGCCAGGAGCTGATTCAACACATCTTCAAGCTGAGTCAACAGGGCGAGCTTCGTGGGCGGGTGGTCTTTCTCGAGAACTACGACATTCGCGTGGCGCGCATGCTGGTCCAGGGCGTCGACCTCTGGCTCAACACCCCGCGCCGACCTTTGGAGGCCAGCGGCACCAGTGGCATGAAGGCCGCGGTAAACGGGGTGCTCAACTTCAGTGTGCTCGACGGCTGGTGGCCGGAGGGTTTCGACGGCGAGAACGGCTGGGTGATCGGAGCCGATACACCGACAGGCGAGGATTGGCGTGAAGACCTGGAGGATGCACACTCGCTCTATCAGACCCTCGAGGAGATCATCGTTCCCACCTTCTACGACCGCGACGAGCAGGGGCTGTCAGCGAGCTGGGTGACGATGATGAAGCAATCGATCGCCACCATCGCCCCCCGATTTGCCGCCGGCCGCATGGTGCGGGACTATGTCGAGCGAGCCTATGCGCCGCTGTTTCCCCGGCGGGAGGGCGGAGAAGTTTCGGCCGAGGCCTGATCATCATGGCCAGAATTCACATCTTGGCCGACCATCTGGTCAGTCAGATCGCCGCCGGTGAGGTTGTCGAGCGACCGGCCTCGGTGGTCAAGGAGCTGCTCGAGAACGCACTCGACGCCGGTGCCGAGCAGATCGATATCGTGCTCGAGGCCGGGGGCAAGCGGCTGGTCAGGGTGGTCGACGACGGTCGGGGCATGGGCCGCGACGATACTCTGCTGGCCTTCGACCGCCACGCCACCAGCAAGATCGAGAGCTTCGAGGAGTTGCAACGGGTTGGCACCCTCGGCTTTCGGGGTGAAGCCCTGGCCTCGATCGCCGCCGTCTCACGGGTCGAGCTCAGATCGGCCGAGGAGAGCGGTGAAGGTCATCTGGTGCGCATCGAAGGAGGAAAGATTCGCGCCGCCGAGCCGGTCGCCCACCCCGGTGGCACCAGCGTCGAAGTGGCATCGCTCTTCTTCAACGTGCCGGCGCGCCGCAAGTTCCTCAAGGCACCGCGAACCGAGCTGCGCCGGGCGGTCGAGGTGGTCCAGGGCTATGCCCTGGCGCGGCCGGAGGTCCGGTTCTCACTCGCGCACGAGGGCAGGACCCTGCTGGAGGTGTTACCGGCCGAGGATACGGAGAGCGGAGCCCGCCAGCGAATCGGTCAGATCTTTGGCCCCGAGCTCGCCGGTGCCCTGGCCGAGCTGGCACCGATGAAGCTGGCCGCCGGAGGGCGTATCTGGGGCTTTGTGGGTGACCCCACGACGACACGTGGCCGTCGTTACTTCACCTTTGTCAATCGTCGCCTGCTGCGGGATCGAGCCATACTCGCGACTTTCTACCGTGCGGTGCGTGAAGAGTGGAGGAGTGACGAGTTTCCGGCTCTGTTCGTGTTTCTCGACATCCCACCCGCGGATGTCGATGTCAATGTTCATCCGCAGAAGGCGGAAGTGCGTTTTCGGGATCGGGCGCTGCTGGAACATCTGTTCGACAGTCTGCGACGGGGTCTACAGCTGGCGCGGGGAGAAGAGCCGGTCACCTTTACCCGACCGACGGGGCCACCGGCCGCACCGATGGTCTGGCAGGGTCTGGGTGGGCGAGGCGATGCGGGTGCCCCGCAGGCGTGGCCGGCTGCCGACGAAGTGGGAGAAGGGGATTCCCGACAGGCGTACCCGGATTCGTCGCCGCGACTGGCCGAGGCGGTCTACGCCCCACTGGAGCGCCGGCCGGTGCCGCTCACCGGCCGCTCGGGTGAGACCAGGGCCTTTCGGCTGCTGGGCCAGTACAAGGGCACTCTCGTCCTGCTGGAGGGCCCCGACGGCCTCTACCTGGTCGATCAGCACGTGGCCCACGAGAGGATCCTCTACGAGCGTTTTCGGCGCCAACTGGAAAAGGCCGACTCCCCGTCACAAGCGCTGCTGGAGCCCATCCTGTTAGAGCTGGGGGCGGCCGAGGCACTGCGGCTGACCGAGATGATCCCCGAGCTGGACGAATGCGGCTTCTCCCTGCGTGAGATGTCGGGCTCGACCCTGGCCCTGCAGGCGGTGCCGGCGGTGCTGGGGGCCGACGAGGCCGAACAGCTCCTGCTCAGTCTGCTCGACGAGCGGGTGGGGGAGAGCGAGGAGCCGACCGACATCAGGCGCCGACTCCTGGATGCCCTGGCTGCCAGTCTCTCCTGCCGGGCCGCCGTCAAGATGCACCACCCGCTTACACCCGACGAGATGGAGGCGCTGATGGCCGAGCTCTTTGCGGCCGAGCAGCCCTATGCCTGTCCACACGGCCGGCCGATCGTGCTCAAGATGTCGGACACCGATCTGGAAAAGGGCTTCGGCAGACGGTAGAGGGGCGGAAGGTCCGATGTTGAGATTACTGCGCAGGGTCTTCAGATCGGACCCGAGTATCGACTTTCAGCAACGCCTGGGCTACAGGTTCAAAGACCCCTCCCTGCTGGAGGTTTCCCTCACCCACAGATCCTTTGCCAACGAGCGTGGTCTGCCCGGGAACTACGAGCGACTGGAGTTTCTGGGGGACACGGTTGTCGGTCTGATCACCGCCGAATGGCTCTATCGGCAGCACCCCGATCTGGCCGAAGGCGATCTCTCCAAGCTCAAGGGCTACGTGGTGAGCGAGCCGGTGCTGGCCAGCTATGCGGAGCGACTGGGCTTGGGTGAGATTCTGCGTCTTGGTGTCGGCGAAGAGCGCTCGGGTGGTCGCCGCAAGAGGTCGCTGCTGGCCGATTCCCTGGAGGCGGTCCTGGGGGCGGTCTTCCTCGACGGCGGTTTCGAGGCCGCACGCGAGGTCTTGCTCCCTCTGCTGGAGAAGGCCACCGGCGTCCCGCAAAGTGATCTCCACGACGCCAAGACCGAGCTCCAGGAGCTGGTGCAGGGCGAAGGTTGGGAGCTGCCGGAATACCGACACATCATGGAAGAGGGACCAGATCACCGGAAGCGGTTTCATGTCGAGTGCTGGGTGGCGGGGCGACGTGCCGGGTCCGGAGAAGGAGGAACCAAGAAAGAGGCCGAGCAGCGGGCGGCAAGGGCGGCGGTCGACGCGCTGAAACCAAGGGATTCGTCGTAGAATGCGCAACTTGGACGCAGGCTGACTTGGCAGGCTTACCATGCACCTGATCAAAGAGCTCGCAAATCACATCGGCCAGGAGGTGATCCTCCAGGGCTGGCTGACCAAGAAGCGGTCGAGCGGCAAGATCTCCTTTCTCCAGATCCGCGACGGCAGCGGCATCGTCCAGGGGGTGGCGAGTCGAGCCGAGCTCTCGGAAGAGGCCTGGGAGGAAACCCAGAAGGTCACCCAGGAGTCCACCGTGAGGATGGTCGGTACCGTCCAGGAGGACAAACGGGCCCCCAGTGGGTTCGAGGTGCATGTCACCGACTTTGCCGTCCTCCAGCTGGCGGTCGATTTTCCGATCACCCCCAAGGAGCACGGCACCGCGTTTCTCATGGAGAACCGACATCTCTGGCTGCGCTCGAGCCGCCAGCGGGCGGCACTCAGGGTGAGAAGCGAGGTCTCGCAGGCCATCCGTGACTTCTACTACGAGCGCGACTACGTGCTCATCGACTCTCCGATCCTGACCCCGGCCGCATGCGAGGGCACCTCGACTCTTTTCGAGACCGACTACTTTGGTGAGCAGGCCTTTCTCAGCCAATCGGGTCAGCTCTATCTCGAGCCGGCGGCGGCCGCCTTCGGCAAGGTCTA
>SBFI01000172.1 GCA_006227875.1 Acidobacteriota bacterium | reverse complement strand
CGGCCGAGGGCTGCGATCTGCTGTTCCTCCCCGCGGCGTCACTCATCTACTCCGAAGGACACTGCACCTTTGTCGAGCCGGGTGGCCCTGCCGCGGGGCTCGAAGGGGAGTACCGGCCGGGACATTTTCGCGGGGTGGCGACCGTCGTCACCCAGCTCTTCAACCTCGTGCAGCCGAGTCTCGCGGTCTTTGGCGAAAAAGATGCCCAGCAACTAGCGGTTATTCGTCAACTGGTGCGCGACCTGCACTTGCCGATCGAGATCATTGGTCACCCGACGGTACGGGAGAAGGATGGACTGGCTCTATCGTCGCGCAATGAATACCTGTCGGCAGAGGAACGCGCTGCCGCCACCGTACTCAACCACGCACTGACAGAGGGGAATCGACTCATCGATGCAGGTGAGCGCGCCGCTGATGCCGTCCGCACGGCCATGCGGCACCTTATCGAGGCCGAGCCCCTCGCTCGCCTCGATTATGCCGAGGTCGTCGACGGCCACACATTTCGACCGATCGACCTCATTGCCGGCCATGTTGTGCTGCCGTTGGCGGTCCGTATCGGCACCACCCGACTTATCGACAACATTCAATTAGAGGTTTCCGATTGATGAAACGAACACTGCTCAAGTCCAAGATCCACCGCGCCACGGTCACCGATGCCGACCTCGACTACGAAGGCTCGATCAGCATCGACCCACAGCTGGCGCGCGCGGCCGATCTCGTGCCCTTCGAACGGGTCGAGATCTACAACATCACCAACGGCGAGCGCTTCGCCACCTACTTCATCGAAGGCCAGGAGGGCAGCGGCGAGATCACCCTCAATGGCGCCGCCGCCCACAAAGTCACCCCGGGCGACCTCGTCATCATCTGTAGCTATGCCGAGTTCACAGAGGAAGAGATCGAGGGACACCAGCCCCGTCTCGTCTATGTCGACGAGCAGAACTCCATCCTGAGCACCAGCGCCGCCGTGGCTTGAGCTCCGGGCAGAGAATACGCACTTCGAGCAAGAGGCTTGAAGGGAAATAAACCTCGTCTCGGCAAATGCGTATGGTGTCCATGAGGCTTCCGCGCGGCCGGTGACAGGACAGGGGAAATAGCCGCCCGTACGTGCTCGTCTCTGTCAGCCTCGTTGTCGCCCTGTGTCAGGGCACCGACAACTCACTGCTCACTGCTCATTGCTTATGGAGTAGAAAATGCGTTCCAGGTACGCCTTGTTCTGTGGAGCATTGGTCTTCATCTTCGCCCTTGCCGTCCTCAGCGGCTGTGCCCAGCCCGAACAGCAGACGGCCCAGGGTCCACAGGTGCCGACGTCCTACCCCGATTCACAGCGAATCGAACATGTGGACACCTACCACGGCACCGAGGTCGTCGATCCCTACCGCTGGCTCGAGGAGTTGGACTCACCGGTAACCGCCGCCTGGGTCGAAAGCGAGAATGCTGTCGCCGATCCCTTTCTCGAAGCCATCCCGGCGCGAGAGCAGATCCGCGAGCGGTTGACCGAGGTGTGGAACTACGAGCGCTACAAGGTACCGGTCAAAGAAGGCGGACGCTATTTCTACCGCCGCAACGACGGTCTCCAGGATCAGGATGTGCTCTATGTCGTCGATTCGCTCGAGGACGAGCCGCGGGTTTTGATCGATCCCAACACCTTCAGCGACGACCGCACCGCATCGCTCTCCTTCTTCGAGGTGAGCCCCGACGGCAAGCTGATCGCCTACGGCATCTCCGACAGCGGCTCCGACTGGCGGCACTGGCACGTACGCGATGTCGAGACCGGTGAGGATCTGGATGACCGGCTCGATCAAACCAAGTTCACCGGTGTCTCCTGGGCGCGCGACAGCTCGGGCTTCTACTACAGCCGCTACCCCTTGAACGAGGAAGGAGAGGCCGACGACTCCCAGCAGGTCTCGGTCTATTTCCACAACTTGGGCACACCCCAGACCGACGACGTCCACGTCTACTCGATCACCGACCATGAGACTCGCAACCCCTACGCCACAGTCACCGATGACGGCCGTTACCTGGTCCTCGGCATCTTCGACGGCTACGAGTCGAACGGCGTCTATGTCAAAGAGCTCGGTGACCCCGAGGCAGAAGTCGTGCGGCTGCTCGACGACTGGGACGCTCTTTACAACCTGCTGGGGAACGAAGGCAGCACTTTCTACTTCTCTACCACCAATGAGGCCCCCAAATACCGGGTCATCGCCATCGACGCCGAGAATCCGGCGTCCGAGAACTGGCGTGAAGTCGTCGCCGAGGCGGAGGAGGCCCAGGAGGATGCGTCTCTGATCGGCGAGCACATCGTTGCCATGTATCTCAAGGACGCCAGCTCCCTGGTCAAGGTCTTCGACCTCGAAGGCACACTCGTGCGCGAAGTCGAGCTTCCGGGTATCGGAAGTGCCGAAGGCTTTGCCGGCAAGCTGGACGATCCGGAGACCTTCTACATCTTCGAGGGCTTTACCACCCCCGGTCGGATCTACCGCTACGACGTCTCCAGCGGCGACAGCGGCCTCTTCCGCGAGGCCAAGGTCGATGTGGATCTGAGTCCCTTTGTCACCAAGCAGGTCTTCTTTGAGAGCAAAGACGGCACCAAGGTGCCCATGTTCATCACCCACCGCCAAGACCTCGAGCTCGATGGCACCAACCCGACCCTGCTCTACGGCTACGGCGGCTTCAACGTCTCGTTGACCCCCTACTACAGCCCACGACGGATCGTCTGGATGGAGATGGGTGGGGTGCTCGCCATACCCAACCTCAGAGGGGGCGGCGAGTACGGTGAGGAGTGGCACCTGGCCGGCACCAAGCTCGAGAAGCAGAATGTCTTCGACGACTTCATCGCCGCCGCCGAGTGGCTGATCGAAAACGGCTACACCTCACCCGAGAAACTGGCCATCCGTGGCGGCTCCAACGGCGGTCTGCTGGTCGGCGCCGTCATGACCCAGCGGCCGGATCTCTTTGGCGCTACCCTGCCGGTGGTGGGAGTGCTGGACATGCTCCGCTACCACACCGCCAGCGCCAACGCCCGCCAGTGGTCTAGCGACTACGGCCTGAGCGAGAACGAAGACGAGTTCGAGGCCCTGCTGGCCTACTCGCCCTACCACAACACCGACGAGGGAACCTGCTACCC
>SBFI01000020.1 GCA_006227875.1 Acidobacteriota bacterium | reverse complement strand
TCGTTGCGCTGCCGCTGTATGCATCTCCACCGTGAAAGGTGATGGCCCTGTCGACGATCTCGAGCCTTTTGACTTTTGGCACCTCCGTCGCAGGTGCCACATCAGCACCGAGCACCACCGCCGCCACAATCCCAAGAGCCAGTCTCCCTCTCCCCCAGCGGCTGGTGGGCCTGTCGGCGCGGCCAATACAACAAGGACTCATAACGGGCATCTCCCCTGGTTTCATCGCAGTTTCGACACGCTCGTGGGTCGCCCCGCGATAATACTCCGTCTGTTCTAGAGGGTTTGGATGTGATAGGGTGAGACCTCCATCGGAGGAAGCACCAGGCGCCTCTTCCGATGCGACTCCGCATTCCGGACGCACCGTCCACCAGCCGTCATGACAGAGACAACGACCACCCCCAAGAAGACCGGCGAGACTTCTCCCGCCGCCGCAGACCCTGCTCAGACGCCTGCCCAAGCGGTTCCTAAATCGGCGCCGGCCGGCACCCCGGAGCAGACCGCGGCAGCCCCACAGGAGCGGGAAGAGGTCCGAGTACTGAGGCAGGCCAAAGAAGATGGGACACCTGTCGAGGGTCGGGTGATCGGTTGGAACAATGGTGGCTTCCACGTCGTCGTCGAAGGGGTAACCGCCTTTTGTCCCCGCTCTGAAATGGAGCTGGGGCACTCCAAGTCGCCCGAGACCTATCTCGACAAGAGCTTTCCTTTTCGCATTCTCAAGATCCAGAAGAGGGGGCGGAGGGTGGTCTTGTCGAGGGCCGTGGAGCTTCGCTCCGAGCGCGACAAGGCGCGGGCCGAGGCCCAGAAGCAGCTCGAGCCGGGAGCTTCGCTGACCGGAAGAGTGGCCTCGTTGACCGATTTTGGTGCCTTTGTCGAGCTCGGCGGCGGTCTGCAGGGCCTGGTGCACGTCTCCGAGATCAGTCGGCAGCGGATCGAGAAGCCCTCGGAAGTCCTCAGCGTCGGCGACGAGGTCGAGGTCAAGGTACTGCGTATGGACAAAGGTGGAAAACGCATCTCGTTGTCCATCCGTCAGCTCCAACCGGACCCGTGGGCGGATATCCAAAAGCGCTTCCCTCCCGGCGCCATCGTCGACGGCAAGGTTCAGAAAGCGGAGAGTTTTGGCGCTTTTGTCGAGCTCGAGCCCGGGCTTATCGGTCTGTTGCCGACGGCGGCGATGTCCATCCCGCGCGAGACTTCACCGGCACGCATCTATCATCCGGGCAAGGAGGTGCGGGTCCAGGTGGTGGCCGTCGATTCCAGACGCCAGCGCATCGCCCTGGCCCTCGAGGGCTCGTCGGTCGAGGGAACCCGCGTCGACTATCAGAGCTATGTCCGCAGCCACAAGACGGAGACCGAGCAGGGCTTCAACGCCCTTGCCGACGCTTTTCGCAAGCTGCAGGACAAGGCCTAGCCGCTCCGCGGGCTACTAGTAACCCACCAGATCGCGTTCCATCTGTGCCAGCAGGCGTCGATTCTCGCGCCAGCGGGGCTCGTGTCGGACGTGTAGCTTCAGATAGACCGGTCGCTCGAGGAACTCTTCGAGGTCCTTTCTGGCCGCCGTGCCGATCTCTTTGATCTTGCGGCCACCCGCTCCCACCAGGATTCCCTTCTGACCGGCGCGCTCGACCAGGATCGAGGCGAAGATCTCGACCCTCCCGGGTCGATCCCCTTCTCCCTCGGACTCTTCCCAGTGGTCGAGGACCACCGCGGTGGTGAACGGGAGCTCGTCCCGAGTCTGATCGAGGACCTTCTCCCGGATACGCTCGGCCACCAGATAGCGCTCGGGGTGGATGGTGAGCAACTCGGAATCGTAGAAGGGCTCACTTTCGGGAAGATAACGCCACAGAAGATCGAGCAGGATGTCGGCTCCGTCGCCCGAGAGCGCACTGATGGGAACCACCTCGTCGAATATGCCCTCGTCGGCGTAGCGTTGGATCCGTGGTAGGAGCGACGGCTTCTTGACCAGGTCGATCTTGTTGATGGTCACCATCTTGGGTCCCTCGGCGCGGCGTACGAGATCGAGCATGTACCGATCTCCCGACCCGAAGTCCTCGGTGGCATCGACGATCAAACAGACCACGTCGGCCTCGTTGAGCGCCGACACCGCACTTTGGACCATTTGCCGATTGAGACGGTGGAGGGGACGGTGAAACCCCGGTGTGTCGAAGAACACCATCTGCCCACGCTCCTCGCTGAGGATGCCCACCAACCGGTGTCTCGTGGTTTGGGGCTTGTCCGAGACGATGGCGACCTTTTCCGCCAACAGCCGGTTCATCAGGGTGGACTTGCCCGCGTTCGGTCTCCCCACCAGGGCGACCGTGCCGGCCTTCCGCTCACTCACCCTTCTCTTCCCCGCCCGCGGCCAACTTCTCCACCAAAACCGAGCGGATGCGCCGCCCATCGATGCGCTCGACCATTAGTCTCAGGCCGTGGCTCTCCACCGCCTCCCCGGGTCGCGGTACCGACCCCAGGCGGCCAAAGATCAGCCCACCCACCGTCTCGAACGGCTCTTGCTCGATATCCACGTCGAACAGCTCGTCCAGGAGCTCCAACGACTCACGCCCGTCGATCCGCCAACTACCGTCGGGCAGAGCCTCCTGGACGGGCGCCGCCTCGTCGTGCTCGTCTTCGATCTCGCCCACGATCTCTTCCAGCAGGTCCTCGACCGTGACGATGCCCGCCGTGCCGCCGTACTCGTCCACCACGATGGCAATCTGCTGTCTCTGCTCCTGGAATTCCCGCAGCAATTCGTTCAACGGCTTGGTCTCGGGCACGAAATAGGGCGGCATCGCGAGGTCTTCCAGCGCCATCGGGATAGTCGACCGCTGACCACGGAGAAGATCTCGGATGTGCAGCACGCCGACTATGTGGTCGACCGACTCTTGATAGATCGGAATACGTGAGTGCTTTGAAGAGAGAAAGAGATCGGCCAGCTCATCCATGTCGCTGTCGACCGAGGCACAGACTATGTCGATGCGTGGTGTAACGACGCTGCGGACCAAGGTGTCGCCAAAATCGATCACCCCCATGATCAGCTCCTCTTCGCCGGGGTCCAGGATCCCCTCCTTGGTACCCACGTCGATAAAGGCTTCGATCTCGTCTTCGGTCACCCCATCTTCGTCCTCCACCCGCTCTACGGCCGAGGTCGGGAACAGCGGTGTGAGCACGGCTACACCCGGCAACAGGAAGAACAGAATCACACGATAAACCTTTGTCAAGCGGCGAAGAGCCCGCTCGGGATCACGCTGGACAAGCCATCGACCAAGCAGCTCGCTGGCGGCCAACACCAGAAGGACGACGACCACCGACCAGAGGGTCGCCCGTGTCGAGCCGAGAGCGAGAAACAGCCGCCGCATCGAGAAAAAAAGGGCAAAAGGGACGATCTTGGCGACCCAGCTGAAGAGAAAGCGGAACACCTCGAAACGAGCCGGTCGGTCATAGAGCTCGAGCAGCCTGCCACCACCCTCCTCCGCCCAATGCCGCAGACGTATCGGACTACTGCGTTCGAGCAGGATCGAAAGCACGATAGCCAGTATCGTGGCCAGGAACCAGAAGAGGACCCCCAATCCCTGGATCACCGTCAGTGTGCCTTCAGTTCCGATCATCGGCTATCCAAACAGGGCGTAGCTCGGCCTCCAGCTGGTCCATCTCTCCGGCATCGCTCTCGTGATCGTAGCCCAGACAGTGGATCACGCCATGAAGGAGCAGGATCTTCAGCTCGCGCAGCAGGTGGTGACCACACTCGTCCGCCTGGAGGCGAGCGGTCGGAACCGAGATGACGATATCCCCCAGGTGACGGCCTTCCGGTGTCTCTGTGCCCGGAAAGCTCAAGATGTCCGTCGGCCGATCGACAGCCCTGAAATCGCGGTTGAGCTTCTGCAGCTCCTCGTCTCCGGTGAGACGTACGGCGAGCGTCTTCGCATCCGGTGCCAGCGTGCCGACCATCTGCCGAAGCCACGGCTCCAGTTCGCGCAGAATCTCGTCAGACAGGTGGCCGGGGTTCTGAACCTCGATCTCGATCGGAGCCGTCACCCATTGCCTCGCTCGGCAGGGCCGTTGGACCCGTCCTCCGGCTCCTGTTTCTTGCGCTCGTCGTGCCGCTCGTAGGCCTTGACGATCTTCTGCACCAGCCGGTGCCGCACGACATCCCTTTCGTCGAAGCGGATGAACTCTATGCCCCCCACGCTGTCTAGAACATCCTGCGCCTCGATCAGACCCGATACCTTCCCGGGTGGGAGATCGATCTGTGTGATGTCGCCGTTGATCACCGCCTTGGAGTTGAAGCCGATCCGGGTCAGGAACATCTTCATCTGCTCGGTGGTGGTGTTCTGCGCCTCATCCAGAATGACAAAACTGTCGTTCAGGGTGCGGCCGCGCATAAAGGCGATCGGCGCCACCTCGATCGTGCCTCTCTCCAGCAGCCTGGCCACCTTCTCGAAGCCGATGAGATCGTAGAGAGCGTCATAGAGGGGCCGCAAGTAGGGGTTGACCTTTTCCACCAGATCACCGGGCAGGAAACCCAGCTTTTCCCCCGCTTCGACCGCCGGACGGGCCAGGATGATGCGCCGGACCTGCCTCTCCTTCAACGCCGCAGCCGCCATCGCCACTGCCAGATAGGTCTTGCCGGTGCCGGCAGGGCCGATCGATATCACCAAATCGAACTCGTCCATCGCCTTGAGATAGAGCTGCTGTTTGACGCTGCGGGGCGCCACCAGGCGACGAACCGTGGCCAGAACCCCTTCTCCCATGAAAAAGTCCATCAGCGGCGTCTCCGGAGCCTCCTGCACAACCCGGATGGCGGTCTCGACATCGCTGGGCTGCAACCGGTACCCGTTCTCCAGTAGCGCCGAGAGCTGCGCTAGCAGCCTCTCGACCAGAGCGGCCTTTTCCGGCTCGCCGTCTATCTGCAGGCGGTTGCCACGGGCCATGACCTCGACATCGAAGGCCCTCTCGATCCTCTTGAGATTCTGGTCGCGGGTACCAAAGAGGACCTCCAGGCCCTCCTCGGCCAGTGTCAGCTGTGGCATCTAGGGGGCTTTCAAGACGGGGCGCTGGCTGGGTGTCGTGGTGCTCATCAAGGGTGGGCCGGCCGACCGGCAATCCCGGCGGTCCTGCCAATTCTACCAGGAGTGGTAGCCGATGACTGTTAACCCTTCGAATAGTCGTAGAAGCCGCGGCCGCTCTTGCGTCCCAGTCGACCGGCGAGGACCATCTGTTTGAGCAGCGGCGGCGGCGCGAACCGCTTCTCCCGGTACTCCTCGAACATGATGTTGGCGATGAAATAGGTGGTGTCCAAACCGACAAAGTCGAGTAGGGTCAGCGGACCCATCGGATAGCCGCAACCCAGTTGCATGGCCTTGTCGATGTCCTCGACGCTGCCGATACCCTCCTCGAGACCCCGAATAGCGTCTAGAAGGTAGGGCACCAGCAACCTATTGACGATAAAACCCGAGTTGTCACGGCACGAGACCGGCTCTTTCCCCAGGCTGCGAATGAGCTCTTTGGTCTCCTCGAAGACCTGTTCGTCCGTCATGATCGTTCGCACCACCTCGACCAGCTTCATCACCGGTACCGGGTTGAAAAAGTGTAGACCCAGAAAGCGCTCGGTCCTATTGGTGGCCATGGCCATCTCGGTGATGGTCAGCGACGAAGTATTGCTGGCCAACACACCCGACTTCTTGACGATGCCGTCGAGAGCCGCAAACAGCTCGCATTTCTGCTCGAGGTTTTCGACGATCGCCTCGACCACCAGATCGCAGTCGGCCAGATCCTCCAGATCCGTGGTGCCTGTCAACCTGCCCAGGGCTTTGTCCTTCTCGGCCTCCTCCAGCTTGCCCTTGTCGACGGCCTTGTCGAGGGAGCGCCCGATGCGCTCCAGGCCCTTTTCGAGGAGCTCGTCATTCACCTCCCTGACGATCGTTTCGAAGCCCGACTTGGCGCAGACCTCGGCGATTCCGGCACCCATCAGGCCACAACCCACTACACCGATCTTCTCGAACTTCATCCTCGACTCTCCTTTTTCCGCGGCCAACGGATGACTATTGGACCCTCGTGCTATCACTTGGCAACGATCGATCCACACTCGATCTCGGAGATCTGCCTCTGATCTTCACGCCCGGTCCGCCGCAGCTCGAGACAGACGGCCCCGGGGACAGCAAACGGGAGCCTCTCAGCCCACTCCACGACCTTTATGCCGGGCCCCGCCAGCAGCTCGTCGAGCGCCAGCGAGGACACATCCTCCGGCTCGAGTCGGTAGAGATCGACGTGCACCAGAATACCGGCAGATCCTTCGTGCTCTCTGATCAGGGTGAACGACGGCGACACCACCTCGCGCGGGTCGATTCCGAGGCCGGCAGCGACCCCCTGGGTCAGAACGGTCTTCCCCGCTCCCAGATCACCCGCCAGGAGAAGTACTCCATCGGGTGCCAACCGATCCCCAAATGAAGCCCCAAGCGCCCGAGTCTGCTCTTCGCTGTCGGTCGTCCAGCGTTTCATTCCCGAGCCAGAACGTCGAACGCCGCGGGTAGACAATCGAGCAGATCGCTCGCCGCGACAGCGGACTGTCCCATCTTCTCGGCGGCGAGATCGCCGGCCAAGCCGTGCAGGTAGACGCCAAGCTGAGCCGCGACCAGGGCTTCGTACCCCTGGCCCGCCAAGCCCGCCACTAGACCTGTGAGGACGTCCCCCGTGCCGCCGCTCGCCATCCCGGGATTGCCGGTCGGGTTGACAAACACTTCACCTTCGGGTGACGCCACCAGACTCTGGTGCCCCTTGAGGACGACACATGTACCCGTCTCGCGCGCCGCTTTTTCCACCGCGCCGACGCGATCGGCCTGCACCTCTGTCGACGTGATCGCCATCAGCCTGGCCAACTCTCCCGGGTGGGGCGTCAGTACTGTCTCCGCCTCCCGTTTCTTCAGCCGCTTGTAGTTTCCCGCAAAGGCGTTGACGCCGTCCGCATCCAGCACCACCGGCAGATGCGAGTCCAGGAC
>SBFI01000272.1 GCA_006227875.1 Acidobacteriota bacterium | reverse complement strand
CAGTTCGGTGCACACGTCGCGGGATCGAAAGAGTAACCATAGGCGGCCGACACCCCCCAGATGTCCCCCTGCCACATGGTGAAGACACCCGCATCTTGGGTTGCACCCGAATCCCAATTGACGTCGCCGGTCATGACCGAGTCGCCCGGAATCGGATATTCATCCGGCGCCGCCACGCAGTCGGCGAGACCGGCTTCGCCACAGGGATCGAACGGCGTGTAGCTGCGATCGTAGCTCGTCAGGTAGTCGAGGGCGTGCTTGCTCGACTTGGTGGTGTCCCACTCGATGGTCAGGCTGTAGTCGGTGCCTGGTGTCAGCCCCGTGAGATGGGTGTAGTAGGGGACGGAGTCGTCTTCGAAGTAGGTCGAGTTGTTCTCGTTGAGGTTGCCAAACTGCCACTCTTCGGCTTTGGTGTCGGTGCCGGTGGCCCACTGGTAGAGCTGCTCGACCTTGCCGCACTCGTCTCCGCCACCGCCGCCGTTCGGCGCCCGGGTCTGGTAGGAGAAGAACGTGGCTCCGTCGCCACCTTCGAAGAGGTACGCATCCGCCTCGCCGCAGCCGGCGCCCCAGGCCGGATCATTCTCACCGGCATAGTCGGTCCAGAGGGAAAAGATGCAGCCGGCCGGGTTGCTGGCTTCGGTGCCGGGAAAGAAGTTGCCGTCGTCGTCGACATCGAAGTACTCGTTGGCCGCATCGATGGTCAGCCTGTTGGCTCCCGGTCGGATGAGGTCGCCCACGAGCCACCCTTCGACGGTCTCCCAGCCCGTTGTGCTCACACAGGCCTCGCGCAGATCGCTGTCCTGCCACGGGGTGGCGCTACAGATCCCCGCGCCGGCCTCGGTGCTGCCCGGTACCTGGGCCATGCCGACAAACTGATCGTTGACGTACACCTCGTAGGCATTGCGGCAGGTCAGGTAGAGGTCGCCTGTTTGTGCGTAACCGGGAACCTCGAAGGCCCGCTCGAAGCGGACAACGGTACCGGTGACCGGATCGGTCGCCAAATAGTCCTCCCAGACCCAGTCCGCACCGGCAAGAGCCGCGGTGGGATTTTCGGGGCGGCTGCCGACCTCGGTGTCCCAGAAAGAGGGATCGAGAGTCGCCGTGGCGGGGCAGTCGGGATAGGTGTCGCACGGCTCCCAGGCCAGCACGGCCGGTTGGGGAGGATCGACTTGCGCTGCCGGATCCTCGAACCCACCCGGCAACAGCTCTTGGCCTCCGCGACGCCGGGTCACTTTGGTGGCCACCTCCATGTGGTCCGGATCCGAGACCGCAGCCTCGATCAGACCGCTGGCAATCTGCGCGGTTACCAGATTGACCATGTCGTAGACGACGCCGTGAGCCGCGACGTAGACGATGTCGCTCTGCCCGCAGTCGGGCAGCGGCACGGCGTAGAGAAAGTTCTGAACCGGGGGGTCGTGGACCGCCTGGAAAGGGAATCCGTCGAGGTCGGGTCCACCGCTCTGGCCCAGGCGGGGAAGCTGGCTTGCTTCGCACTCGATGGCGAGGTGGGTCTCGGCGAGATTCCAGCCGGCGGCGGCGACAAAGTCCACAAAGATGTTCTCTTCGTCACTCGCGATCGCTATCTGACCGGCCTCGTACGACCGGGCCGCGCACAGCGAGACCTCGGTCGCCTGCGGCGGCTCGGGCTCGGGTGGTGCACAGCTCTTGGGCGCCGCCAAGTCGTTGGCGGTTGCGGCCAGTATGACGGGGGTACCCGTGACCCCGGTGACGGGGTCGATGGCATAGACGCCGCCGGTAACCCCGTTGTGGCCGTAGAGAGCTCCGTCGTCGGCAAAGGCGAGCTCGCCCCAGCCGCTGCCAAACTCGGTCAGCGCACCGGTCATCGGATCGTAGGTGCCGTGGAGCGAGCCTTTGGCCTTGCCCTTGTGGTCGGTTATCGAGGCGCTGACATAGACCAGACCGGCACAATCCGCGGCGATATCGTCGACGACGAGAAAGTTCTGACCGGTCAGCAGGTCGTCGACAACGACGTCTGTAGCCAGTGTGCCATCCGGGTTCAGGGTGACTTCCCTCAGGAAGTCGGTGCCGTGGTCGATGTAGAGGAACTTACCCTCGAAGATGGTGCCGTTGGAGGTGTGGCCCGCCAGCGTGCCTGCCCAATACACCACGGTCGGATCGAGCAGGTCGATGAAGTAGAGCTCGCTGGGCGGCACACCCGGGTCGGCGGGGCTCCCGGGGTCAAAGAATGAGGCAAAGTAAAGACGCTGCGCCGCGCCATCAAGGGCGATGCCGTTGGGACTGAGCGCAGAGACAGGACCTATCGGTGGGTCGACACTCGCCAGAGACAGATCGAGCAGGATCCCGGTGCTCGGTGCCACCGTGTCGATCTCGTAGACCAAGCCGGGGTAATCCCGAGCCGTACCGTAGAGGGTTGCTCCGTCTGCCGGGTTGCCCGCCGGCAGACAAAGGCCGACAACCACCAGTGCGATCCCGAGGGTTCTTTTCCGGGCTGCGAGCGTCTTCATGGCGTACTCCTTCTTGGC
>SBFI01000235.1 GCA_006227875.1 Acidobacteriota bacterium | reverse complement strand
GTGGCGATCTTTGTCGCCTCCGCTCTCACCTCGTATCAGGTCAAGACCAGCCTGTGGGAGCTGCGGGCGCTGATCGGGTTGACCACCCTGCCGCTGGGCCTGCTGTTGGTGCGGGGCGAGCGCCGGGTCCGACAGGTGTTCGACCTGCTGATCTGGGTCACGCTGGCTCTCGCTCTCTACGGCATTGCCCAGTATCTCTTTACCGACTACGGCGAGCTCTACAACCGCATCCCCGGCCCGTTTGGCCACTACATGACCTATTCGGGTGTGGTGCTGCTGGGTGCCTGTCTGCTGCTCGGGCGGTTGACCACCGGCCCCACCGCGCAACCGGCCAAAGACTGGCTCTTCCTGGCGGTGATTCTGATGGCTCTCGGTCTGACGCTTACCCGCAACGTCTGGCTGGCCACATTGGTCGTCGTCACCATCGCCTTCATCATGCGCTATCGGCGCTGGCTCCCCGCCTACGCAGTGGCTTTAGCGTTGTTGCTCTCACTGGTGGCCACCCAGGCGCCCCAGCACTGGTCGCGACTGACTTCGATCGTCAGTCTCGACGACCCCTCGAACTACGATCGGCTCTGCATGGCCGAAGCCGGTCTCCACATGATCGCGGACCGGCCACTGTTTGGGATCGGCCCGGGGATGGTGGAGCAGTACTATCCGATCTACCGGCATCCAACGGCACTCCGAGCCGACGTCAAGCATCTTCACAACACCTTCATACACCTGGCTGCGGAGAGAGGGATACTCGCCGTCGGGGCCTACATCTGGCTGATGATCGCGGCCTTGTGGCTCTGCCATCGTGGCTACCGCGCCGGGGGCGGCCTCGCCGGACCACGGGCCGATCTCTATCTGGGGGTCATGCTGGCGCTGGTGGCGCTGAATATCGCCGGCATCTTCGAGGCCAACTGGCGCGACACCGAGATACAGCGCTGGGCGCTTTTCCTTCTCGCCGTCCCCGTCTGTGTGGACAACGAGACCTGACGCCCAAGCCCCGGAAGGGAGTGCCGGCGGCTCTTAGTAGGGTTTGTGCGGCCGGGTGGTGGGTCCGTCCGGCTCTACCTCGACCCAGAAAGTCGACCGATCGGGAGCCGCCTTCATGGCCAGCGGATCCCTCCTCAACAGCCGCATCACCAACCCCATCGGGGTAATGATCAAGAAGAAGGTAAGGCTCAGAACCAGATAGGTCAGGGTCGCCGTCACCACGCGGGCGACCCGGGCAAAGACCTTCTCGAGCGGTCCGAGCACCTGTGGCCGGAGGATGGCGAGCAGCAGCAGAGTGGCCGCCACCCCCAGGATCCAGGGGCGGGCGACTTGCCACGCCATAGGAGAACCGAGCCCAGGACCGAGAGCCCGGCGCCGAGCGCCAGCCCGAACCGTCTCAGCTCGGTTGATGACTTGATGACCTTTTCGCCCATCGTCTTCACTTGGTCTTCAATCCAGCTCGTAGAGCTGGCGCCAATCGACCTTCTCCTCCAACAGCGGCTGCTCCTGCTTGTAAAGAACAAAATCCTCCAGCACCAACACATCCATCTCGGTGCGCATGAAGCAGAGATAGGCGTCCTGTGGTGTGCAGACGATCGGCTCACCCCGCACATTGAACGAAGTGTTGACGATGACACCGTACCCGGTCTTTGCCTTGAAGGCCTGGATGAGGTCGTAGTAGGCGGGGTTGGTCGTGCGATCGACTGTCTGGACCCTGGCGGAGTAGTCGATGTGGGTGATCGCCGGTATGTCCGAACGGGGTACCTTCAGCTGCTCGACGCCGAATAGACGGTTCTCGTCTGCGGACATCGCCCGCCTTCTCTTCTCCTGGACCGGCGCCACCAGCAACATGTAGGGCGACTCGCGATCGAGATCGAAGTACTCCGACACATCTTCCTCGAGACACGAAGGGGCAAAGGGGCGAAACGACTCCCTGTATTTAATCTTGAGATTCATCACCGATTGCATCTGCGGGCTCCGCGCATCACCCAGGATGCTGCGGGCGCCCAGGGCGCGCGGACCAAACTCCATCCGGCCAGAAAGCCAACCCACCACTTTCTCCCGTGCCACCAGATCGGCGACCAGCTCCGGGATCTCCGCCGCCGGCACCCGGTGGCAGGGGATCTCCTCTTCGCGCAACCAGCTTTCGATGTGGTCGGAGGTGAAGGCGGGGCCCAGATAGGAACCCATCTGTGAGTCGTGGCCCGCGATGACCCGGCGCGGTTTGTCCAGCACCTGATGCCAGGCAAACAGCGCGGCCCCCAGTGCCCCTCCCGCATCTCCGGCCGCCGGCTGGATCCAGATCTGGTCGAAGATCCCTTCGCGCAGGATCTTGCCGTTGGCCACACAGTTGAGCGCCACACCACCGGCCAGACAGAGGTTCCGCTCTCCGGTCTCGCGGCGGACATGCCGCGCCATCCGCAGCATGATCTCCTCGGTGACCTCCTGAACGGAGCGGGCGAGATCCATCTCCTTCTGGGTCAGCTCGGCCTCCGGCTGACGCGGTGGTCCACCAAAGAGCCG
>SBFI01000434.1 GCA_006227875.1 Acidobacteriota bacterium | reverse complement strand
GCCGGATCACCCGTTGCATGATCGGCTTGGCGAGGTGGAAGGCGTCCGAGCTTTCGTGCTGGCCGGCGAAGTGGTTCTGACCCAGCAGGACATCCGCGAGCTCCAGTCGGCGATGAGCTCGGTGGCGACCGGGATACGGGTTTTGCTCGAGCGAACCGGGCTCGAAACGGGTGATCTCGAGGAGGTCATGCTGGCCGGATCGTTCGGCTCCTCGATCGACCCGGAGAGCGCGCGTGTCATCGGTCTGGTGCCGCCGGTGCCGGTCGAGAAGATCCGCTTTGTCGGCAACGTGGCCGCCGAAGGGGCCAAGATGTCGCTGCTCTCGTTTCGCGAGCGGCGGGTGGCGTGTGATTTGAAGTCGAGGGTGGAGTACGTCGAGCTCTCGGCGCGTCGAGACTTCAACGAGCTTTTTGTCGCCGGGGTGCGATTTCCGGAGTTGACGGCACTCTCATGACGACTAGCAAGCAGCAACCGGAGGGCGGGAAGATCGCGCTGGTGGTCTGTGGTGCCCTGATGCGCGAAGTAGTGGAGATCACCCGCAATCACGACTGGGGGCTCGATCTCTTTGGCATTCCGTCCGAGCATCATCTCTACCCGGAGCGCATCGTCGAGGCGGTCGAAGAGAAGTTGTCCGACCTCGAAGGCCGCTACCACAAGATCGTGGTGGTTTACGGCGACTGCGGCACCGGTGGAGCGCTCGACAGGGTTATGGCCCGGTACGCGGCGGTCCGTCCGGTCGGCCCCCACTGTTACGAGATGTATGCGGGCTGTGGCTTTCAGGAGCTGACGCGGGAAGCCGGCACCTATTTCGTCACCGACTATCTGGTTCGGAACTGGGAACGGACAGTGCTCTCCGGTCTCGGTCTCGACCAGCGGCCGGAGCTCAAAGACGTTTGCTTCGCCGGGTGTGAGCGCCTGGTCTATTTGCGCCAATCGTCCGATTCCGAGCTCGAGGAGAAGGCGCGAGAGATCGCCGCCTTTCTGGAAGTGCCACTGAGTCTGGAGGAGACGGGCTTCGGCCTTTTGGAGCAGAGACTGCGGGAGGTGATCGAGGAATGAGCAGACACCAGATCCTGAGCGATGCCCAGCTGGATGAGATCCACGAGGCTTCCTTGGAGGTACTGCGGCGCACCGGAGTCCGGGTGCACGATGCCCAAGTGGTCGAGATGCTACAGGGTGCCGGTTGCACGGTGGAAGACACCGACCTGGTGAGAGTCCCGGCTGCCGCGGTGGAGGAGGCGCTCGACCGGGCCCCTTCGAGGATCGTCCTCAGTGACCGGATGGGGGAGGAGCGATTGTGGCTCGAGGGTGACAACAGCTACTTTGGCACCGGTTCCGATCTCCCCTTTACCCGGGACCTGGAGACCGGCGAGCGTCGGCCGTCGGTGCTGGAGGACGTAGCAAGAGCGGCGCGGCTGGTCGATGCCTTGCCCAACGTCGACTTTGCCATGTCCATGGCGCAGGCTTCGGATATGCCGAGCGAGACCTCGGATCGGAGATCCTTTCTCGCCATGATCGAGAACACGACCAAGCCGATCGTCTACACCGCCTGGGACGAGGCCGGTGTGGCCGACATCCTGGCCATGGCCGAGACGGTTGTTGGCGGTGCCGACAAGTTGGTGGAGAGGCCCTTCTTGCTGGCCTATCTCGAGCCCACCTCCCCGCTCCAACACCTGGATGTGGTGCTGCGCAAGATGCTGCTGCTGGCCGATCGGGGGCTGCCCTTTGTCTACGCCCCGGGACCGATCGACGGGGCTTCGGCGCCGATGACGCCGGCCGGCGCCCTGGTGATGGCCAACGCCGAAATCCTGAGTGGTCTGGTCATCGCCCAGCTGCGCCAGCCCGGCACACCCTTCCTTTTTGGCTCCGGCTCCGGCCCGCTGGACATGCTGACTGCTGTGGGTACCTACTCCAGCCCGGAGTTTCTGCTCCACTGCAAAGCGATGGCCGAGCTGGGCCATCGCCGGTACGGGCTACCGGTGTGGGGATTTTCCGGCTGCAGCGACTCGAAGCTTCCAGACATCCAGGCCGGGATCGATTCCGCCTTGTGGATTCTCTGGACGGCAATGAGCGGCGCCAATCTGGTCCACGATCTCGGCTACTTGGAATCGGGTCTGACCGGCTCGCTGGAGATGATCGTGGCCTGCGACGAGATGGTCAGTTTTGTTCGCCGTCTGATGGCGGGCATCGAGATCACACCCGAGACCCTGGCGGTGGAGGTCATTGACGCAGTCGGCCCGGGAGGCGATTTTCTGGGCACCGCCCACACTTTGCGGCACTTCAGAGATGTCTGGTCGCCGCAGCTCTTCGATCGTCACAATCACGCCGGCTGGATCGACGCGGGCCGGCCGGACTTCATCGGCACCGCCCGCAAGATCGCGCTCGAGACCGTTCGCGAACACCGGTGTGAGCCGCTGGCTGCCGACACGATCGACACCCTGAGAGTCATTGTTGCGGAGGCCGATGCGCGCGCCGGGATCGGCGTCTGAAGAATGATCGACTATGCCGTACTGGTCGGCTTTCTGATTCTGCTCATCGCCATCGGCAGGTGGGCCGCGGGCAGAGTGCATACGAGCCTCGACTATCACCTTGCCGGACGTCGGCTGGGCAAATGGCCGGTGCCGCTGGTGGGGGAGATTCACCCGCTCTTTTTCGGCCCCCTGCTCTCGGTGCTCGCACTCGTGCTGGTGAGCGCCATCTCGAAACCGCCAGATACACCAGCGGAGCCACGAGGCCGCGTCGAGGCCATCTGAGGGAAGAGCCTGGCTCGACCTCCTGCAGCTACAATTCCCCGAGAGGTCCAGTCTCGGCACGACTCGCGAACGGTGCCTCGACTGCAGACCGACATCCTGACTGGAGGAGTGTCATGGACCGCCAAGAGTTGATCTCGTTGCTGGCCGGCGCCCGCTGGTACGACCTGACCCAGGCCCTGAGTATCTTTACCCCGCCCTGGCCGGGTGAGATGCCCCTGCAGGTGCACTTCTTCAAGCGTCTTACCGGTTCCTATGGTGGTGGCCAGGGGGCCAACGGGCAGTTGATCGAGTGGAGCAACAACACCGGTTGTCATCTGGTGGGTCCACGTGCCTTTCACTCGGGGTCGCGGGCGATCGCCGATATCCCGCTGACCGATCTCTGTGGGGAAGGGGTGGTGGTCGATCTGTCGGATGCGGTCTCCGACTACGACCTCTACACACCGGAGATGATCACCGAAAGGGTGGAGGTCAAGGAAGGCGATATTCTGATCATCAACACCGGCTACCACCGCTACGCCTGGGACCAGCCCGATGTCGCCAACTCCGGCGAGCAGGGCGGCATCGAGAACAAGGAGTTCGGCTATTACGTCCGTCATCCCGGACCGGCGCCGGAGTTCTTTCCCTGGGCCCTCGATATGAAGCTCAAGCTGGTGGGTGTCGACTGTGGCTCGGCCGAGCATCCGATGAACACCAATATCCGTTTTATGCATGAGCGTGAGTTCGACAAGGCCGATGCGCGGCTGCGGGAGACCCACGGCAAGAGCTGGGAGGAGCTCTTCCCACCCGAGGAGTACCGCCATCTCACCCACACCACGCTGCCGCAGGCCGGGCTGCTGCTGGCCGAGGCGCTGGGCGGCGAGATCGAGGCGCTCAACAACCAACGGGCCTGGTTCATGATCCAGCCGATCCCCTTTATGGAGGTGGAGTCGGCTTGGAGCCGGGTGGTGGCGCTACAGCCCGGCGATGGGATCGGCCAAGAGGATTTCCTCGTGGTCATGGCCGAGGCCGAGATGATGGACCTCACCCTGCCGTTCAGCGTGCAGACGCCCCAGTGGGCCAACTACGAGCCGCTGAGCGTCAAGTACACCAAACGGGTCGGTGGTCTCGACTTCGGTCTGGGGCGCAACAATGCTCACTGTCGGGCCAGCTTTCATCTGGCCACCCACATGGATGGCGAGAAGCACTTCTGGGCGGCCGGCCGCACCATCGGTCAGATGCCGCTCGAATACTGGCACGGACCCGGGGTGATCGTCGACATCGCGGACGAGGTCAGCGACTCGAGCGTCTACACCCCGGCGATGATCGAGGAGAGGGTGGATCTACAGGATGGAGACATTCTGTTGATCCGCACCGGCTACAACCGCTATGGCTGGAACAGCGCTGACTCGGACGAGTTCCGCTACATGATCAAACACCCGGGCCCGTCACCCGACTTCTCCGACTGGTGCGTGGAGCGGAAGATCAAGTGGCTGGGCATCGACTGTGTGGCGATGGAGCACCCGATGAACACCATCCAGCGGGTCTTCCACCCCAAGACCTTTGCCGAGGCCAACCAGAAGCTGATCGATCAGTTCGGCCAGGATTGGGACGAGATATTCCCACTCGACAAGTACTACCAGGACATGCATCTCAATCTCTTTCCCAAAGGGATCGTCCATGCCGAGAACCTGGGTAATCAGCTCGCCGAGGCCGAGACCGGCCGCTACTACATCGCGGCCTTCATCCAGAAGGGGATGGAGCTGGCCTCCTGCTGGGGGAGATTTGTAGCTTTCCGGGAGAGCTGACCACCACGGGCCGGCCCGGCGGATAGGAACGGACGGCTCTAGGCCCGAGCCTCGATCACAATCATCCCGCCCGTCATCCTTTCGCTCGGGCCGGGTGCCGAAGGCAAGCGTAAGTCGGGAAGGAGCTCGAAGCCGGCCCTTTCGAGCTGATCCTTGATCTGGGCCGCGGTGGGAAAGGCGTAGTCGGGTCGGATCAGCGCGCCGGCAAACGCCCAGTGCAGGCGGGGCGGAGGGGCGATGCCTTCGGCGGGAGCGAATTGGTCGACGATCAGGAATCGTCCGCCGGGGTCGAGCGCCTTTCTCACCTTGCGAAACAGAGCCTCGCTGTAGACATTGACGTCGCATTCGAGCGCCACGTCGAACCCCGAGGGGAGCTCGTCGGTGAGGAAATCGGCGGGGTTATAGGCGATCCGATCCGCGAGGTCGTGCTCGGCTGCGAGCTCGCGCCCGGCAATACAGACGTTGGGGATATCGACGACGGTAAAGGCCATCTCGGGATACCGCCGGGCCAGGGCCATCGACACGACCCCGGAGCCGCCCCCCAGATCCAAGAGCCGTTTGGCACCGCTCAGATCCAGAAACTCCGCCAGCTCGGCGGCCAGGGGCTCGTGGAGCTCGAAGAGCATGCGGGTAAAGCGGCGGGCCCGTTCGGGTTCCTCGCTCATCTGGTCGATGTACATCGGCGGGGACAGTCCCTGAATCTCCCACACCGAGCCGGGCTCACCAAGGTGAGAGGGAAGATCGCCGAGAACCCGAAACCGTTCTCGCGACTCTTCGGCCAGCAGCGCCCACGTATCCTGGCTATAGACATCGAGGATCGATTCTCGGGCCGTGGCGGTCGGTGCGTAGCCCTCGGAGCGCTCCTCGAGGAGGCCTGCCTTGCAGAGGAGATCGAGCCAGTAGCTGCACCGGCGCGGTGGGATATTCAACTCACCGGCAATCTCGGGGAGAGCGAGGGGCCGCTCCGCGAGAAGCCAGAAAAGGCCGAGCTCCATGGCGGCCCCCAAGGCGGCCGAGGTGGAGGAGCCGTCCAACAGTGCGAGCACCTCGTCCGGAGTCTGTGGCTTCATCCGACCCCCTTGCTTCGTTGATACTACTCCCTGCCGCGCGGCCCGCGCAGCCCGGCAGCGGTTGCTGTGTAGAATCGCAGCAAGATGCCGCGCTGCTGCTATCTGCTTCTCATGGCTGGGGCTTCAGCGTTTCTGACGGCTCCGCCTGCAACGTCACAGCTGCCTAGGTTCGAAGACAGGACGGAGACCGCCGGCATCTCCGTGGTCACCAACTCGGGGAGTGTCGAGAAGCCCCACATCCTCGAGTCGACTGCCAATGGGGTGCTGGTTCTGGACTACGATCTCGACGGTTTTGTCGATCTCTACTTTGCCAGCGCCTACCGTCTCCCGCGTGGAAGCGCCGACGAAGACGAGCGGAGCGCGCTCTATCGCAACAACGGGAATGGCACGTTTTCGGATGTCACCCTGGCGGCTGGGGTGGACGTGCGTGAGTACGGACACGGCGGCTGTGTGGGCGACTTCGACGCCGACGCCGACGGCGACCAGGATCTCTTTGTGGGCAACTACCTCGAGGCCAGCTGGGAAGAGATCCGCGATGCCCGGCGCATCCGTCGCTGGCGGGGCAAGGTTACGGTCATGGATGGACCACGAGGGCTGGTCGAAAGCCAAAACACCTTCTATCTCAACAGCGGCAATGGCACCTTCGAAGAGGCGACCGAGGCGGCCGGGCTGTCGATCGGCGGTCTGGGCTACTCGATGGGGGTGACGACTTTCGACTACGACAACGACAGCGATACCGATCTGTATGTCGCCAACGACAGCAACGCCAATCGGCTCTACAGCAACCGGGGCGACGGCACCTTCGAGGAGATTGGTACTTGGTCAGGGACGGCCTACAACGCCGACGGCCGCGCCCAGGGCAGTATGGGAGTCGGTTTCGGCGACTACGACGGTGATGGCTGGTTCGACTTGGTGGTAACCAACTTCGCCCACGACTACTACGCGCTCTACCGCAACTTGAGCGGGCAGCTCTTTCAGGACGAGTCGTTTGTGGCGCGGCTGACGGCGCCCAGCTTCCGCCCGCTCGGCTGGGGGCCGCTATTCTTCGATGTCGATCACGACCGGGATCTGGATCTGTTTTTTGCCAACGGTCACATCTACCCACAGGTCGACGAGGACCCCTCGCTGGGTGAAACCTACAAACAGCACAATCAGCTGTTGCTGAACGAGGAGGGCGGGTTTCTGGAGATCACCGAGCAGGCGGGAGACGGCTTTCTGGTCCGGGAGGCGAGTCGCGGCGCTGTCTTTCTGGACATGGAGAACGACGGCGATCTGGATATCGCGGTCAGCAACCAGGACGCCCGTCCCACTCTCCTCGAGAACGTCTCTGAGCACGGCAACCACTGGCTGATGGTCGATCTGGTGGGTGCCGACGGACCCCGGCAGGTTCTGGGTGGCCGGGTGGCGGCAACAGCGGGAGGTGTAACCCA
>SBFI01000122.1 GCA_006227875.1 Acidobacteriota bacterium | reverse complement strand
TTGGCCTTCTCGACCATATCCACGGCCAAAAACCGGATGGTATTGATGGCAATCTGGTGGACGTCGACGGCAGTCCGCTCTGTCATTGGTGTTCGGTCCCTCCCGAAAATCCCAAGCTCTCAGGCCATCGAACGGCGTTCGTTGGAGCGGCTAGAGCATAGCCGGGTTGGATCGTTCTGCCAACTTGTGATTGCTTTGACTCTCTGCCGGCGGGGTACGTAGAATCAAGGGTCTCGAGACCACTGCGGAGAGGTGCTGGAGTGGTCGAACAGGGCTGCCTGCTAAGCAGTTGTCCGGGGTAACCTGGACCGAGGGTTCGAATCCCTCCCTCTCCGCCATATCCCCCCGCCCACCCGGTCACCAGAAAGGTGAGGCCCAAAAAGCCAATATCCTGCCGAATATCATTGATGGTGGCAAAAATGAAGCGGCCGGCCCGACCACGCGCCTTCGGCGCGCGGTGCCCGCCGGCCGGGGCGGGAGGGGGAGCCCCCAGGCCCTCAAGCCCCCAAGCCCTCTTTTACTCTTCTTGCCGGCGGACGGTCAGCACCGGACAGCTCGCATGATGCACGACCCTCTCGGCCGTGCTTCCCAGCAGCAGATGGGTCAGTCCCGATCGCCCGTGGGTGCCGAGAGCGATGAGGTCGGCACCGATGGCCTCGGCCTCGCCGACGATGACTTCTGGTGGATAGCCTTCTCGCGCCACCGTCTTCACCGACAGACCTTCACTGGCAAGCGGTTCGGCGAGGTCTCGAAGCCGCTCCTCGGCGGCGCCCTCCACGTCCTTGAAGTAGTCGAGTGAGGTGGGGATGGACCCATAGGCGGTGTATTCGTAGGGGAGGTGGTAGACGTGGAGCAGGACGAGGGTGGTCTCTCCGGGCTGCTTGGCAAGCAGGTCGAGAGCAACGCTCGTGCTCAGCTCGGCGTCGCGAGAGAAATCGGTGGGTACCAAAACGGTGCGGATCTGCCGGTGCTGGTCGATGTCTCCCGGATGAACAGTGAGCACCGGGCACTTGGCGTGCTGGACGACTCGCTGTGCAGTGCTGCCGAGCAACAGGTGCTGCAGTCCGCTCAGGCCGCGAGTTCCCAGCACGACGAGGTCGACAGCCCGCTCTTCGGCGGCTTCGAGTATGGCCTGCGACGGCAGGCCGATACGAAGATCGGTGATCACCTCGGCACCCCGACCGCTGGCTCGCTCGGCCGCCTCGTTCAGACGACCCGAGGCCGCTTCCTGGAGCTTCTCAGTGAGATCGGGCGGTGAGGGGACAAAATCGGTCGCCCGATTGGGCAACATCACCCCGTGGACCAGAACAATCTGGGCCTGGTGGGTGCGGGCCAACTCCACCGCCCAGTCGATACCCGCCTGGGCCGTATCGGAGAAATCGGTGGCCACGAGAACGGTGCGAATCGGTGTTCTGTCGGTCATCTCAAAGCCCTCCATCGAGCAGGCGAGTACGGCTGACGGCCCTCCTCAACCGACTACACGCACAGGCCACAGAAATCAGTATAGCTCGGCTGCAAAGCGGCCGAAGATCCCAGCATTTGATTGACCACAAAGCGGATTTGCTGCTAGCCTTCATCCCGCCATTGGGAGGTCGTTCAATGGTAGGACACACGGCTCTGGACCGTGGAATCGGGGTTCGAATCCCTGCCTCCCAGCCAAGTTCCGAATCTAGTGTTGTGGGCCCCTCTACCCAACTCCTCGAGAGATCTCTAAGAGCCTTTCTTCCAAGCGAGCCACAGCCTTTCGAAGCTCGGCGATTTCTTGGTCTCGCTTGGCAAGATCGGCTCTTCGTCGCTTGAGTTCGTCTCCTTGCTCTTGTACGAGCTCGTGGAGCCCCTGAATCGCTGCCAGGGCGACGCCGTCTGCGTCGACGGAGGAGATTGAACTGCCGTCGCCTAGCTGGAAAGCTGCGTGGAAGTCTTCCGCCGCTAGTCCGTAGTGCCGTACCGACTCTTCTTCGCTCTTGTAGCGCCAAGACATGACCGGTACTTTCGAAAGATTGTTCAGGATCTCCTTGCCGTCCAAGGGGGCGAAGCCGGTCTTGAACTCGCGTGAGGACCTGGCGAGGAACTGGGAAGCAGCAACACTACCCTGGACTTGCAGGGTCGGTACTCCATCACCGTCCAGGCGCTTGCGGATGCTGACCTCCTTCCCCCCACTTCCGATGTAGCTGAGGGCGACATCGCCGGCAGGCGTGGCCGATAGCGCCCAGTGGCGCCCGGCTTGTTGACTCTGGAGCCGCACGGCTGCAAAGTCATCGTCGTAGATCTCGAGCTCGGCGGTTGGGTTCTCGGTACCGATCCCTAGACCCCACGGCCTCAAGACGGCCGTGGGTTTCAGACCTCCCTGGGGGCTGTAGACCCCCCCAGAAAGTGAGTCGGCAGATAGCTCGGACCGCGTGAAGTCCTGAGAGGCGATCAGTCGGATGGCACCGTAGGCACCAAGGGTCATCTTGTCCCTCGAGGCCCACAGACTCATCCCGCTCCAGGCATCTATCGAGACATCTTCAAAGGCATA
>SBFI01000097.1 GCA_006227875.1 Acidobacteriota bacterium | reverse complement strand
AGACCGAGGAGGCCACCGCCGACGACGGGTGCCCAGCGACTGGCTAACAGCCGGTCGATCAGGTCGGGAGTCGTCAAGGGATCTCCCCGGACAGCTGCCAGGGCCAGTGACAGACCGGCAGTGGCCAGCGCCACCTGGAAGAGGTCGGGCATCTTCCACACCAGATAGGCGGGCAGCACCCCGGCACCAAAGAAGGTCCAAAGGGTGAGCCAGGCCTCCTCGACGGCGGTCTGCCGCCGGAGCACACCCCAGGCCATCGCCAGGGCGGCACCCATGGCCAGCGCGTTGAAGAGGACGAGGCCTGGAGGCCCCAACAGCCGATGAAACGGAGCCACCAACAGGGGATAGATGACCGGTTTGGAGTAGCTGAGTCCCTTGGCGGTCTGTTGCAGGATGACGGTCTGGCGACCCGCACCGTCGGCCCGCACCAACCGTTCCCGGTCGGCGGTATCGAACATCAGGTCACCGTCGCGCGAAACACTCTCGGCCATCGCCAGATAGGTGCCCTCGTCGCCAAAAACCGAAGAGAAGGAGCCGCGCAGAACCCCGAGAACCGAGAAAACCACGAGGACCAGTAGGGGCAGCAGAATGGTCTTGATGCTGGGTCTCACGGAGCGGTCCCTCGTGCTGCCGCCTGGGCAGCGCAACCCGTCTTGAAGCACCTATCGGGCTCTGGGATCATACACACTTGAGCCGATCCTCCGACAACGATCAACACGACCCGGTGGTCGCCCTCATCCCGGCAGCGGGTCGCGCCACCCGTCTGCGAGGGCTCTCGTGCAGCAAAGAGATCTATCCAGTGGGGACCTCTCGACCGAAAGAGGGAGGCCCTCCCCGTCCCAAGGCGGTCTGCGAGTATCTTCTGGAAGCGCTGGTGACGGCCGGAATCCACCGAGGTTTTGTGGTTCTGCGACCCGGCAAGGAAGATATCCCCGCGCATCTCGACGGCCTCGATCTGGACATCGAGATCACTTATCTGACCATCGAGGACTCCCCCAGCGTCGCCCATACCCTCGACCACGCCCACCCCTTGCTTGCCGGCATGCGGGTGGCACTCGGGTTCCCCGACATCGTCTTCCAGCCGCAGGACGCGTTCCGACAGATCTTGGAGCGCCAACAGACAACCCGCGCTCCTCTGGTCCTTGGTCTCTTCCCCACCGATCAGGGCCCCAGATCGGATATGGTCGAGCTCGATAACGGCGGGCGAGCTCGCCGCATCGTCATCAAGCAGCCCGGCACCGATCTTCGCTTCATGTGGTCGATCGCCGTCTGGACACCCCGGTTTACCGACTATCTGCACCGGTTCCTGGAGAGTCCGCCGCCCACTCGAGAGGACAAGCGCGGCCTCGGACGCGAGCTATTCATCGGCGATGTGGTCCAGACCGCCATCGAGGACGGCTTCGAGGTCGAGACCGTGGTCTTTGACCAGGGCCAGATCCTCGACGTCGGCACCCCGGAAAGCCTCCGTCTGGCCGCCAGCCTGCTTGCCGACCGGTCGCACCCACAGCGCTAGTGCCGTACGACACGGCATTTTGCGGCACCTGGCACGTACAATGCAGATGGAAGGCCCCGATGCCTGGAGAGCGCGCTCCCAATCTCTGGAAGGTCTCAGTCCTTGCTCTGACGGGATGTCTTGCCCTCTGCGCGGTGGTCGGAGCCCAGAGTGTCGAGCCCGAACTCTTTCCGCCCGCGGTGGAGCCGAGACCGGCCACGCCTCCCCCGCTACGTCTCGCCGAGAGAGAGGCCGTGGCGCCTCTGGCGGTGCTGGATCCGGCCATGGACGCCGCCCCGACCGAGCTGGCCGAGATTGCCGACTGGAACCGGGACCAGAAGCTGCCGCTCAAGAATGGTTTTTCGCGCCGCCTCCCCCTACCCGGAGTCGTCACTCTCGACCCGGCCGCCATCGGGCCCCGGCTGCAGGCAGCGGCTGACGCCATCGAGATCGGTGGTGGGGTCGCCTCGCTCTCCGCGGCCGGTGATCTGATCTGGGGCGCCGAAGTGCGGGTCGAGGGCGCCTTTCGGCTGCGGTTACATCTGGCCGAGGTAGATCTGCCGTCCGGCAGCCTGTTGTGGGTCTACAACGACAAAGACGAGCGGGTGGGACCTATCGACGTGCAGCAGCTCCTCTTCGGGTCCGAGCTCTGGACGCCTTCGGTGGCGGGGCCGACGATTCGTCTCGAGCTTCTGCTTCCCGCCGACGAGCTCAACACGCATGCGAGCCTGGCCATCGATCGTGTTCTCGAGATCCTCTCGCTGGACAGTAGCGGCGTCCCTCGGACCGGGCTGCCCATCACCGAGGCCGTGCCTGCATGCTTCGTAGATGCGCAGTGTGTGGGCAGCGGCACCTTCAGCCCCATCGAGAACGTCCAGCGGGCCATTGCTTTCGTCACGTTTGTCGATGGCGGCAGCGGCTTCCAGTGTTCGGGTGGGCTGCTTGCCGACACCGACACCAACTCGACGATCCCGTATCTATTGACGGCCAACCACTGCATCGACAAGCAGTCCATAGCCTCGACTGTGACGGCCTATTTCGATTACCACACCAGCTCCTGCAACGGCTCGGTGCCCAGCCTCAGCAGCCGACCACGGAGCAACGGCTCCACCCTGCTGGCCACCGGCTCCCGCTCCTCTTCCAGCGACTTCACTCTGCTGCGGCTCGACAACCTGCCGCCCGATCGATTCCTGTTGGGGTGGGACGCGAGATCCTCGGTGATCTCCAACGGCAAAACTCTACACCGGGTCTCGCACCCGGAAGGCGAGGTGCAGCACTACTCGCGGACCCACGTCGTCACCTCGGGCCCTACTTGCGAGAACGTCCCACGGTCGCGATTCATCTACAGCAGCCCCGAGCAGGGCGGTACACTCCCCGGCAGCTCTGGATCGCCCGTGCTGCTGGGGAACGGCAAGGTTGTCGGCCAGCTCCTGGGAAGCTGCGTAGTCGATGATGCCGGACCTTGCGACCCGCTTTCCTACAAGATGGACGGCGCTTTCTTCGTCACCTGGGACAAGGTCAAGGATTACCTCGATCTGACCAAGTACACCCTGACCGTCAACAAGACCGGCAACGGCTCGGGGACGGTCACCAGCAGTCCCTCCGGCATCAACTGCGGCAACACCTGTTCCAGCGAATACACCGACGGCACCAGTGTCGAGCTCACCGCCACCGCAGCGAGCGGCTCGAGCTTCGCCGGCTGGGGCGGTGACTGCAATGCCAACGGCGAGGTCACCGTGACCTCGAACAAGACCTGCACCGCCACCTTTTCCCGGCCCATTCTGACCGTCCACAGGACCGGGACCGGCAACGGCAGCATCACCTCGGTCCCCCTGGGGCTCAGCTGTGGAACCGTCTGCTCGGCTGCTTTCAACCTCGGTACCTCGGTCGAGCTGTTGGCCACACCGGCCGCCGATTCGGCTTTCGACGGCTGGACCGGAGATGCCGACTGTGGCGACGGTATGTTGACAATGGCCGATGACCGGGATTGCACGGCGAGCTTTCTGCTGCTCCCCACTCATACCCTCAACCTGTCGACCGATGGCACCGGCCTCGGTACCGTCGGCAGCGACCCGGGGGAGATCGACTGTGGAGCGGTCTGTGAGGACACCTTTGTCGAGGGCAGGGTCGTCCGTCTTGTCGCCGTACCCGAACTCGGCTCGCAGCTGGGCGGCTGGAGCGGCGACGCCGACTGCACCGACGGCCTGGTGACGATGGACGACGACCGAACCTGTGTCGGCACCTTCGACCCCTGCACCATCGACAACGAGGTTCTGGTACCCGCCCAGACGGTAGCCGAAACCCGGCTCTTCCAGGCCTGCAATGTCCTCACGGTCGAAGAAGGGGGCTTTGTGGTAGCGGATGGCGGCGACGCTACGCTGCGCGCCGGGAATTCTGTCGTGATCCCCGCGAATTTTGTCGTCGAGACCGGGGGACGACTGACGGTGGTCATCGGACCACCGCTTCCCGAGTAGCTTTTCAGCTAGCTTTTTTGCATGGGTCGGATGTGGAGGTCGGTGACCTCCGCGGTGCGGGGCAGACAGAGCGCCGCCAGCACCATCTCGGCCACGTCCTCCGGCTGCAACAGCCGACTCGGGTCGTAGCTGCGGCCTTCGGCGGCGAAGATCGACTCCTGCATCGGCGTCGCGGTGCGTCCGGGAAAAACACTCAATACCCGTACACCGGAAGGGTTGACCTCGGCGCGCAGGGTGTCGGTGAAGGCCTTGAGGGCGTGCTTGCTGGCGCTGTAGAAGCCCACCTCCGGGGTCGAGCCGACACTCGAGTTCATAAACACGACCTGGCCCTGGCGGGCGATGAGCGAAGGCAGCAGATCCTGCGTCAGCCGGGCCGGCGCTCGGAGATTGACCTGGAGGTGGGAGTCGAGATCGGTAAGGGGTGCGGTGTCGATTCGGCCCCGCGAGTAGACACCGGCACAGAAGGCCAGGATATCCACGCCACCCAGCTTCTCCTCGACCCGCTGCGCCAGGCCTTCAACCTCCGACTGGATGCCGAGATCCGACTGCAGTGTCTCTATACCCGGAGAGCCCGTGGCGGCGGTCCGGGCCGCGTCCTCCAGGCGCTCCCGGTCACGACCGACAAGAAGGAGCCTGGCCCCCTCACGGGCGAGCGCCAGACTCACAGCCCTGCCGATGCCGCTGGTCGCACCGGTGACGACCGCGTTTTGCCCCTCCAACCTGCTCATGCGGGAGTTTTACCAGATGCCATCGGTAAATCAAAGGGTGGTGCTCGGGAACTAGAAGAAGACAATCTCGACCAACCAAAGGAGCATCGAAACGACTGCGAGGGTCTTGATGAGGAGGAACCCGGGCTTCGAGATGTTGTGCCTGACACGAAACCTTTCGAGCATGGATACTTCTTCGTCCCCATCCTTCTCGAGAACGAACTTCTTGGGCTTGCGGCCCTCCTTGATGGCCTTCTTGGTCATCCGCTTGAGCTTGAGCTCGGAGGAGCGCTCCGAATGCTGGCCGAATTTGAACTTCTCGCGTTTGCGGCGGAGAACCGCGTCTTCCGACGCCGGCTCTCCTGCTTCGTCGGTGGGTATCAGCGGACGGGCTCGGGCCAGAGCTTCTCGGGCTTCGGGCGAGTTCAACGGCAGAGCCGGCGCCGGCACCGGGCTGTTGGACACGTAGGTGGCCTTGCTGGCCGCGGCGATGGTCGTACGGAGAAGCCTTTGCCCCTCCTCCCCGACCAGCAGACTGACCTGGATACCAATACCGGCCGGCGACCTCCGGCCTTCGTCCCGGACACGGATCCAGCGGACCTCACCAAAGCCCTTTACCGGCTGCGCGTCGCTCTGGATCTTGAGCTCGAATCCCAACTTTGTGCCCAAGGGTCTGGGACTTTTGCTCATGACAAAGAAGCCGCCGATCGAAGCGTCCAGGGTAAAGGACGACTCGGTGGATTTGTCGGGCATGTATTCCAGCTCGATGGGAGCCACCAGCGGCACTCGGGTCGCCTCCCTGAAGACCGGCTCGGGCCGTTCGGGCTTTGGGGCCGGCTCGGGGACAGGCAAGGGCGCCGGTTCGTTGACCGGAAGCTCCGAAACGCCTGCTTCTCCGGCTGCGGCTTCGGGCTTTGACTTCACGGGCTGGGGATCTGCCGGCGCCGATCGCTCACTCGAAGCCGGCACGCGGGCTCTTTCCAAGGCCTTCATCGCCTCGGGAGAGTTCATCGGCAGGGCGGGAGCGGGTACCGGGCCGCTCGCGACGGTGCTCGCCTTGACCGTACCGGCGATCGCCTGACGCAGTTGCTTGGCGGTCTCCGCTCCCGGCAACTGGATCATCTTGATTCCCATACCGGCCGGCAAGCCCGGTCCCTGCTCTTGCTCTCGCACCCACTGAACCGAACCTATGCCCCGAACCGTCGGACCCTGGGCCTGGATCCTCAACTCGAAGGTGACGTGCGAGCCGACCGGCCTTGGTCTGGAGGTCTGATGGAAGAATCCCTCCATCGACACGTTGGCCGTATAGCCGGTGACAACGGAATCGTCTTCCGGGTCCTCGACGACAACCGGAGCTACCAACAGTGCGCGGGTGGCGCGGCGAAAGACCGGCTCCACCTCGGGTGGTTCGAGGACCAGCTCGTCGGCCTCGGGGGCGGCGGACGGTCCCGCTGCCGGTGAAGCCACTCCCTGCCCATCGGCTTTGGCCAGGGCCTCCTTGGCCTCGGCCGAGGAGACTTGCAGAGCCGGCGCCGGCACCGGCCGGCCGGCGATGCTACCGGCCTTGATGGCACCGGTGACGGCTTGACGAAGGGTTTTCTGGCCCTCCTCGGTGACGACCATACCGGTCTGGACACCCATTCCCGCCGGACGACCCGGACCCTGGTCGGTCTGCCGAATCCAGCGAACCTCACCAAAGCCCTGTATCGGCGGCCCCTTGCTGAGAACCTGCAGCTGGAAGCGGAAACTGGTGCCGACCGGTCGGGGATTGGAGGTCTGGACGAAAAATCCGCCCATCGATACGTTGGCGGTGAAGGCCGACTCCGGTGACTCCTCGTCCGGGAATTCGAGCAGGACCTGAGCCACCAGGGGCGCACGGGTTTCCCGGCGGAATTTTGGCTCTACCTCGAGTCCCTGAACTGTCATTTCATCGTCCGGTGTGACCTTTTCCACAGGCCTGCCGAGACAGGCCCGCGCGGGTCCGGACCCGCCGCCAATCAGTATTAAGAAAGACCGATTCTCAGGCAATGGAACTTGAACGGTGGGTTGAGAATCACCGTCTTCCTGAGCTAGCCTGCTCTGGATGCCGCAGCCCAAAGTCGTGGCCATCGTTCTCAACTACAACGGGCGGGATCTGACCCTCCAGACCCTGGCCAGCCTCGAGGATCTCGACTACCCGGAGCTCGAGGTCGTGGTGGTGGACAACGGCTCGGAGGACGGCTCCTTCGAAGCGGTCCAGGAGGCTTTTCCCGAGATCCACCAGATCCGGGTCGAGGTCAACAAGGGGCCGGCCGCAGGCATGAATCATGGTCTACGGCACGCGCTGGCGGGCGAGGCCGACTACATCCTGATTCTCAACAACGACATCGAGGTCGACCCGGCCATGGTCACCGAAATGGTGCGGGCGGCGGAGAGTGCACCCGAGATCGGTTG
>SBFI01000280.1 GCA_006227875.1 Acidobacteriota bacterium | reverse complement strand
TCTTTGGGAGCGGCTTCCCCATCGCCAGGTGGCGACGGTCTACCCACCGCTGGCGATGGCGGTCTTTAGTATAGCCGCTCGTCTGCCGGCGCCCACGCTGGCGCTGAAGCTGATGCTGTCGCTTCTCGACCTGGGAAGCTGTGTCCTCCTGCTGTTCCTGATAAGGCGACTCGGTGTCCCCGACCGGCGGGCCATCTGGTATGCCTGGAACCCGCTGGTGACTCTGGAGATCGCCGGTATGGGGCATGTGGATGCCCTGGGTGTGGCCGCCATTCTGGTGGTGGCCGTGGCACTGGTGAGCCGGCCGCCACGGGCCGTGATGGCGGGTGTGGCGGCGGCCGCCGCCGTGCTCGCCAAGCTGGTACCTCTGGTGGCGCTCCCGGCCTGGGCGCGCCAGAGCGGCCGACCCTGGGTTCTTGTTGCCCTGGTCACGGCTCTCTTGATCGCTACCCTGACACCGATTGTGGTGCTGACCGGCCATCGGGTCTCGTGGCCTATGGCGTGAGGTGGGAGTTCAACGGCCCCCTGTTCGAGCCGCTCTGGCGTCTGCTCGACCAAACCCACGTTGCCGACGGAGTCAGCTCGCTGCTCGACTGGGTCAAGGCCAGAACCGGCTGGATCGGATTCTGGAATCGTTTCTATCCCTGGAATTACCCTCAACTTCTCTCCAAGCTGATGCTCGCTGCCGGTCTGCTCGTCGCCCTGGGTTTTGCCTGGACCGACCGTCGACCGGTCCCATCGATGGGTAGGATCTTTGGCAGCGTGATACTCTTTGCAGCCACGGTCTATCCCTGGTATCTGATTTGGATCCTGCCCTGGGCCGCCACCTGCAGGCACACGGCCTGGCTCGGCCTTTCGAGCTTGATCCTGCTGTCCTATATTCCCCAGTTCACTGAGGTGCCGCTTTTCCCCTGGGTCTATCTCCCGATCTGGATTCCTTTTCTAGTACTCTTTCGTCTGCCCTCGTCACGATGGTCTATCGACTGATCCTCTCCTACCGTGGCACCCGCTATGCCGGCTGGCAACGGCAGGAGAACGCTCTCACGGTGCAGCAGGTTGTGGAGGAGGCCCTCACCGATCTGCTGAGCCTGGAGGCACGGATCGTCGGCGCCAGTCGGACCGATGCCGGTGTCCATGCCCGCGGTCAGGCCGCCCATCTGGAGCTGGCGAAGGAGTTTGCCGAAGCCGGTCTGCTCCACGAAACCAATCGCCGCTTGCCGGAAGACATACGGGTGATGGAAGTCGATCGGATGGCCGACGGGTTCCATGCTCGCAAGTGTGCCGAGTGGAAGGAGTACCGGTATCGGGTTGTCCCCGGGTCGACCCTTTCACCGCTGGAATCGCTGTTTGCGGTGCCGGTGGATCCCTCGATCGACCTCGCGAGCATGCAAGAGGCGGCAGCGACGCTGGTGGGGGAGCACGACTTCACGGCTTTTGCACTCTCGGGCGGCAGTCACACCCAGCCCGTGCGACGGATCTCGGTCGGCGAGTGGCGTCGTCAGGAGGAGAGCCTGGTCTTTCGCATCATCGGCTCGGGGTTCCTGCGGGGTATGGTGAGGAGTATCGTTGGCTCGCTGCTGGAGGTCGGGCGGGGTCGGCGCTCGGTCGAGGGCTTTACCCGGCTGCTCGAGGGCCGGCCGCGGGGCGAGGCCGGGCCCACAGCGCCGGCAAGGGGGCTGGTGCTCGAGCGGGTCGAATACCCTCCTCAGTGGTCGATCGACCGCATCCGGACTCGGTAGCCGAAATCCCCGCACATGTGCTTTATTTGTGGTAGATTACGTCGCTTCTATCATGATTGACGTTTCAAATCTTGCCGCTGCCGGCTCGCCGGAGGAGCTTCTCGTTCGACAACTCGATCTCGGGGAGCTGCCCCGCCATGTCGCCGTCATCATGGATGGGAACGGACGGTGGGCCAAGGCACGCCAGCTGCCGCGGGTCGAGGGTCACCGGGCGGGTGTGGCGGCCGTGCGCGACACTATCGAGGCGGCAGCCGCGCTCGAGCTCGAGGCGCTGACGCTTTATGCCTTTTCGGTGGAGAACTGGAAGCGTCCGCGTTACGAAGTCTGGACGCTGATGAACCTGCTCAAGGACTATCTCCGCAAGGAGATCGACAACCTGCTCGAGAACAACATCCGGATGCGGGTGCTGGGCCGGTGGCGAGAACTCGACGGTTCGGTCGTCGGAGAGTTGGAGCGCGCCATCGAGGCGACCGAGAAGTGCAGCGGCCTCGGGTTGAATATCGCTCTGAACTATTCCGGCCGGTGTGAGATCGTCGATGCCTGTCGCGACATCGTGGCCGACTGGGCCAGCGGCAAGAGGGCGGACATCGATGAGGAGACCCTCGGGCGCTATCTCTACACCGCCGGCCAGAACGATCCGGATCTGCTGATCCGCACCTCCGGCGAGATGAGGATCAGCAACTTCCTCCTGTGGCAGATCGCCTACACCGAGATCTGGGTTACCAAGACCCTGTGGCCCGATTTCCGCCGGGGAGACCTTTTTCGGGCCCTGCTCGATTTTCAGAAACGCGATCGCCGCTACGGGTCCGTCAGCGATGATGACCAGGGCTACATCTCGGGTCGTCAGAGCTAAACCCGACCTTCTCACCCCCCATGAAGAGAGTACTTACAGCTGCGGTGGGGGCCCCGCTGGCCCTGGCGGCGGTCTTCTGGCTTCCGGGCGAGTGGTTCTTTGTGCTGGTGTTGGCGCTCTTTCTCGGCGGTGTCGTGGAGCTGGTCCGGCTGAGCCGTCATCGTGCACTCGAGAGACCCCTTTGGTCGCTTCTGGTTCTAGTACCTGCAGCCGCGGCCGCCATGGGCCCTTGGCCGCTACCGACGCCCGAGGGCTATGCGGCGCAGGGTGGTCTGCTGCTGGCTGCCGCGGTGGTTTCGGTGGGGCTGGGAGCGCTCGTCCTCCTCACGCGCACACCGATCGATCAGGCCGTTGTGACATTGGGTGTGCTGGCCTACGCTGTTCCCTATCTCTCGTTGCCGGTGGCCAGCCTCTACCACCTCAAGC
>SBFI01000218.1 GCA_006227875.1 Acidobacteriota bacterium | reverse complement strand
GGACCCACCGAGACCTCGACCATCGGTGACGAGCTCCAGCAGAACGCCTATCTGCGGATCGGCTCGCTGGAAGACTGGCGTCGATTGATGGGCGGTTTCTACTGAGGAAGGTCAGTAGTCCAGGTAGCCGTCTCGCGTGCGGACGTCGAGACCTGCCCTTTTTACTCTCACCTTGACAGTGTGCCAGCTACCGTCGCCTAGAGCGACGGTGGGATAGTAACCGAGCACATACTGCTCTCGAAGCTCAGCCAGGATCCCGGCAAACGCTTCGTCCATTTGGTCGAGACTCTCGAGTGCGTGGACGCGCCCACCGCTCTCGCGCACCGCCTCCCTCAGTTGGCGGAATTGGAGCTTGTTACCTTCGATGTCGCGCCAGGCCGAGGTGTAGGCGGGAGCTCCGTCTTCGTCTCCCGCCTCCGGCAGGTAGATCCAGTAAATGAGGGCCTGGCTCAGTCTTGCCTTGCGCAGGACCTCCTTCATGGTCAGTACGCTATGGACATCGGCTCCATCCGAGAACAGCACCACCACCCGTCTCCCCTGTCGGGCCTCGAGTTTTGCCAGAGCCGCAAAGAGGTGATCGTTGATAGCGGTGCCGCCGGTGGCTTCGACCGATGACAGGGCCCCTCCCAGCTCCGACTGATCACCGGAAAACTCGGTCTGACGCAAGAGACGGTCGGAGAACAGCATTACCGAAGCCTCGTCGAGGTCCTTCATACCGTCGATAAAGACGCGAGCTCCGTTCAGGGCCGCCTCCAGACGTTCCCCAAACATGCTCAAGCTGCAGTCGAGCAGGAGTACTGCGGTGAGCGGAACATCTCCGCGCTCGAACGTCACCAACTCCTGGCGATCTCCATCGTCTAGAAGTCGAAAATCTTGTCGCTGTAAATCGAGAACCCGCCGGTCGAACTTGGTGACGGTCACATAAAGCTGCTGCAACTCGATATCCACGACCTCGTCAACTGTCAGTACCGGAGTCACCACTTTTGCCGAAGCGGTCTTACCTGTCACCGACCGGGCAACAGCTCTGAATTCGTGCACCGTGTTCTCATAGCCCACATCGACCGTCACCTGGTAGGGAGGCTCGACGATCTCGCCTAATCGGCTGCCGTCGACCCAGATCTCGACCCCAGAGACATTCTCTTCCGAGACAACGGTGGCGACAATCTCCACCTTGCCGTAGACGTACTCGAGACCGGATGGATTGTCGATCCAGACCTCCACCGCCGCTGCCTGGGTCGCAAACAGAATCAGAAGAACCGAGACGGTGTGTCGCATCAGCTGTCCTTCTCCATAGCGATTCTACTCGCGGACAGTCCTTTGCCAATCAGCGGCAGTCGATCGAACATTTTCTGCCGCATCCACTCGCGCGCTTCCGCCAGACCCTTTGTCGGCCACTGGTCGTAGATCTGGCGGGGGGAGGAATGATTCCAGTCACCCGTTTCGATACTTGTGAGCACCTTCAGGGCCTCCCCGGGTCTTCGCCGGGCATCGAGAATTGCGGACAATTGGATAGAGAGCTGCTGATCACCGGGCAGCTCAGTCAAACCTCGACGGATGATCCTTTCAGCGGTCTCGGTCCGGCCCTCATCCAGGTACTGCCGAGCCAACTCCTGGAAGGCTACCGAGCGGACCCACGGTTCAACTTCGCTCTCGGTGAGAACCCTCTCGAGCTGGCCCCGTATCGCGCCCTTGTCTACACCTTCTTTCCGGTCCGCGCAAAGCGCTAGCCGCAGTCGGGCTTCAGCGTTGCCGGGGTCGATTCTCAGCGCCTTCTGCAAGGCCTCGATAGCCCGTTCATACTCCGCCCTTCTCTCGAAGGAAACGGCGATGCCCATAATCGCCGCGCGGTTCGCAGGATCCAGCTCGAGCGCCCTGCCGTAGACCGCTATGCTGGTGGAGACCGAACGTGACAGTTGATGAAAAGAGGCAAAGCTGGTCAGCATCCACCCCGCAAATACGTTGGCTTCCTGCGTTTCAGCGCGGGCAGCATAGACTTCCGCCAGCTCCTGCGCCATGGTTCGCGAATGGCCGGCGAGGATCGGTCGTCGCCGCTCCCGATAGAGCAGATAGGCATCGTGATGAAAGACAGCGACAGGAACCAGCACCTCGACCGTTTGGCTCTCGATCAGACCTCTGATTACCCGCAGCTTGAAGCGCCAGAAATCCTCGACCTTGCCGGGGCGAGGCATCTCTCCCAGTACCCCGGTCTCGAAGACAAATAGCTCCTCGAGCGCCTGGTCCTCGTCACCGGCCGCCAGGGTTGCAAGCACCCGGCGATAGCCGGACTGTACTTCTTCGGCATCCAGACCAGCTGCCATTGCCGGCCGGCCGCTGCCGCCGGCGGTGGCCGTCAGGACAATCAGAGCCGCCAACAAGAGCCCGGATCCTTTTGCCCATTTCTCGTGCTGGTCGCAATCGGACTTCGTCTTTTCTCCTCGCAATCGAACAAAAACTCCCCAGCGCATTGTCTCCCCCAGCCCAGCCAGCCTCGATGCAGGCTGGTGCAGCAAAGGTCGAGAATAGTAGCACCGCCCCGCATCTAC
>SBFI01000104.1 GCA_006227875.1 Acidobacteriota bacterium | reverse complement strand
CTGCCGGTGTCGACGACGGCGACTTCGGGCTCCGACCCGTCGGCCGCAGCGGCCGCTTTCAGATCGGGGCGCCGGTCGTAGACAAACTGGATGGCGTGGGCCAGGGTCGGGAAGTCCCGCAACTGGAGGTCGTCGTCCCGCGGAATCCCCCACTCTTCGCGGATCGCCGCAAAGGTCTCTGCCTGCTTGACCGTGTCGATCCCCAGATCGGCCTCCATGTCCAGATCCAGATCCAACATGTCGGGCGGGTAGCCGGTGGTCTCCGAGACGATCTCCAGCACGCGTTTCTGGACCGGGTCCGGGGCCTTGGTGGCGGTGGGCACTGCCGGCTCGGAGACAGCGGCAACGGCCGTCGCAGCTTCGGGCACCGGTACCGGCGTGGCTGGACGGGCCGGTTCGGCGCTGATCGTCCGGGCCTCGCGGCTCGGCGGCCCCTGGTCCTTGACCCTCAGGGTTCGCTTGACGATCTCGACCTCCGCCCCTTGGTGCCCGCTGACACGACCGAGCCAGCCCTGCCAGGCGGCGGGATCGACAATACGGTAGGCATAGCCCAGATCCCGCGGGGCACGGTGCTGCCCATCGGCAGTCGGCACCCAGCGGATGAGAGAGAGACTTATCTGCGAGCCAAAACCCGCCCCCAGCCGCAGCGCATACCGCACCGGGTAGGCGCCGCCGGCGGAGAGGTTGAGATTGCCGAGATCGGGATCCACCTCCCTGAAGTTGGCCACCGGTGGCACCAGTCCGGTCTCCAGCGTCTTGATGGCCAGGACATCCTCGATTCCCACCGCCATCGGGTGTCCGGTATAGCCCTTGGTGTTGGCGATGACGACCTGGTCCGCGGCGGGCCCAAAAACGTCGCGCAGCGCGTAGACCTCCGCCTGGGCGCTGCCACCGCGAGCCGGGGTGTAGGTCTCATGCGAGATGAACACCGTCTGCGGGGCGATCTCGAGGCGATCGATCCCCCAGCGCTCCTCGGCCTGCCTCATCAGGTCTTCCATGACCTGGGTGATGTGATCGACGTCGAGGCGGGTGCCGTGGAAGGCGCTGTTGGCGGTGACCGCTGCCAAAACCTCGCAGATCGGCTGAATGCCGCGCTCCTGGGCGGCTTCCAGACTCTCGACCACGATCGCTGCGGCACCCATGCCGATGAGCATGCCGTGGCGACGGCGGTCGAAGGGGATAGCCGCCTCCTCCACCCGCTCGTCGGTGGCCGCCGCACCGCTGGCCAGGAAACCGGCACCGATCCACTCCAGCAGGTGATCGCTGGTGACGTCGTCGCTGGAGATGATCACTACGCGTCGACAGCGACCGCTCCGGATCCAGTCTTCGGCCAGGCCCACCGCCTGGGTGGCGGTGGCGCAGGCGGCGTTGATCTGGGTGTTCGGTCCACGGGCACCGATGAACTCGGCGAATTGCGAGTGCCCCATGGACAACAACTTGAAGAGAAAACGCCGCTCGAAGGTGTAGGGGTCGGCTTCGATCTCCTGGCGAACGGCGGCGATCCGCTTCTCCACCTCGCCCAGGACCTCCTCCGAGCTGCCTACGGTCGAGAGGGTTTGGCGCAGCTCCTCCAGCTCCTCGAGCCGCTGCCGCCTGGCGAGATCGGTGTGGTATCTGCCGGATTCGGCGGCCAGAAAATCCGCCCCGGGGAAAGCCGAGCCAAAGATAACCCCGGTGTCGTCCCTGAGCTCGTCCGGCAGACCCCAGCGCTCGGGAAGTTGAGTTCCCTTGGTGGTCGTCTTGTAGCGCATGACCAGGGGGATACCCGCATCGCGCAAGGCATCCAGACCCGAGCCGATGGCAAGCTCGGTCACCACGTCGAGCGCCGGCAGCCGGTCGGCGGGATAGCCGAACTCCTCGACCAGGTCGAGCCGACCCCCACGGGCGGCCAGGCGAATGACGTCTTCGGTGCTGCCGATGGTCTCGAAGCGGGGCTCGCCCCGCTCGCTCTTGACCAGCCGGACGATGTTCTTGTCCACCATCGCCTGGCGGAACCTGTCCGGTACCGGGGTGATGAACTGGTCGCCGCGCAGCAGCCGCTCGATGTTGCCGTCGTCGAAGATCCGCTCGGTGCCCGGCAGCCCCAGTGCGGCACCGGTGATCACCACCGGCTGCCGCATCTGCGGTGTATCCGAGCCACGTGAGTAGACCTCGAACCCCTTCTCCAGGAAGTCGGCAAAGAGCTGACCCAGCTCGCGGTACTCCTCGCCACCCAGGCGACGGGGGGTTCCAGCCTTTGAGGCCGTCGGCTGGTGGGTGGCAACTGGCGGCGCTTGCGGCGCGGCAACCGGCCGCGGCTCGGGCTCCGGTACTCCGAGCACGACGGCTTCCTCCTCCCTCTCAGGCAGGGCGGCCGTCCCAAAGCCCGCCGCGTAGAGCCCACACAGGGCCTGGTTGAAAGACACGATCTCGCCGGTCTTCTGGTTGTTGGTAAACAGCGCCAAAACCTCATCGTGCTCGCGCAGCACATCCCTCACCATGCCGTGGAGAGCCTTCTTTGGACCCACCTCGACAAAGACCCTGGCACCCGCCTCGTAGAGCGTCTCCAGGCCCTTGACGAACTGCACCGGTGAGGAGACCTGCCGGGTGAGGATGTCGATCATCTCGGGCACCACATCCGGACCCATCGGGTAGAGCCCGCCGTCGACGTTGCCGACGATCGGAATCTTTGGTGACTCCAGGTGGAGTCCGCGGAGAACCACCTCGAGAGGCTCGCGCGCCGGGGCCACGATCTTGGTGTGAAAGGCGTGGCTCACCTGCAGACGCTGGGCCTGATGACCCGCCGCCTTGCAGGCCGCCATGGCTCTATCCACCGCCTCGGTGGCGCCGCCGATGACCGATTGCCGCGGGCTGTTGTAGTTGGCCACCACGACATAGCCCTCGGTCTCCTCGACGATGCGCTCGACATCCGCCAGCGGTCCAATGACCGCCGCCATTGCTCCGTTGTCCCCCTCGGTGATGCGGGTCATTTCCCTGCCGCGGGCGCTCACCGCCTCCAGGGCCTCGCCAAAGGGCAATGCCCCGGCAGCCACCAACGCCCCGTACTCGCCGAGACTGTGTCCCATGACAAAGTCGGGGGTGACGCCGTAGGCGGCCAACAATCTGGTCAAGGCGATGTCGGTGGTGAGAACCGCCGGCTGCGTAATGGCGGTCTGCCGCAGCTCCTCCTCCGCCCGCACCAGACGCTCACCCTCCTGATCACCGATGAAGAGGTAGTCTGTCAGCGGCTTTCCCAACAGCGGGGTCATGACGGCATCCGCTTCCGCAAAGGTGTCGGCGATGATCGGCTCCACCTCCCGCAGCTGGCGCAGCATTTCCAGGTACTGGGATCCCTGTCCGGTGTAGAGGAAGGCGACCTTCGAGGCCGCACCGCGACCGACAAAGACCCCCTGTGCATTGAGCGGCTTCCACATACCCGGCCGACCTGTGGTGATGGCCTTGATGGCCTTTGCCGCCTTCTTGGCGAGCTCCGGGGCGGTGTCGTAGTCGATGGCGAGTCTCACCGCGGCGCCGAGATCGGCTGCATCCGGTGCGGCCGGCGCCGGTGCTCTACCTTCCTCGGCTTCCTCCAGAATCCGCCGCAGTCGCCCCACGAGCTCTTCATTGTCACCGGCGCCGACCAGCAGAGCCCCACGCATGGGCGCCTTGGGGTCGGCAGCGGTTGGTGAGGTTGAGGTACCGATCGCCACCTGTTTGCGGCCGTTTGTCCGAATGCGACCGGGAACATACTCTTCCAGCACGGTGTGGAAGTTGGTGCCGCCAAAGCCAAAGGCACTTACGCCCACCCGTCTGACGTCGCCGCGATCGACCTCCCAGGGTTGGAGCTCGGTGTTGACATAGAACGGGCAGTTGGCAAAGTCGATATTGGGGTTGGGGCGCTCGAAGTTCAGACTCGGCGGCAGGAGTTTGTCGCTCAGGGCCAGCGTGGCCTTCAGGAGTCCCGCCGCGCCGGCGGCTCCCTTGAGGTGGCCGATATTCGACTTGACCGAGCCCAGGGGAATCGAGCTCCTATCCAGCCCGTAGCCGCTCAGACCGGCGATCAGGCTTTCCACCTCGGCGACGTCTCCTACCTTTGTCGAGGTACCGTGGCCTTCTATCAGGGTTCCCGGACTCGGTGAAACGCCGGCGTTCTTCCAGGCCCGCTCGACGGCCAGCTTCTGCCCAACCGGGTTGGGGGCGGTGATGCCTTTGCCTTTGCCGTCGCTCGATCCACCGAGCCCCCGGATGACGGCGTAAATGGGATCCCCGTCGCGCTCGGCATCCGGCAGGCGCTTGAGCAGAAAAAGGGCGGCTCCCTCGCCCATCACAAAGCCATCCGCACCATCGGCGTAGGGTCGCGTGCCGGTGGCCGACAACGCCCCGATTTTGCAGAACTTGGTAAAGGTAGCGGCGCTCATGTTGGCATCGATACCTCCGGTGAGCACCGCATCGTAGTCCTCCTGGACCAGGCCCTCGACAGCCGCATTCAGCGCCGCCTTGGCCGAGGCGCAGGCGGCGTCGACCACGTAGTTGGGACCATGGAAATCGAAGAGGCTGGCCACCCGTCCGGCGATGATGTTGGCCAACTCACCAGGCATCGAATCCTCGGTGATCCCCGGCAGCAGGTCCCTCATGCGCTGGGCGAACTCGGCCGTTATCGTCTGGCGCAGCTCCGCCGGCAGATCGGCAAAGGAGGGGCTTGCGGCCAGCTCGCGCTCGTACTCGGGAAACGAGATCCGCATGGCGGTCAGGTAGTGGAGGTCGCCGGCCATGGCGTTGCCCAGAATGACGGCTGTGCGCTGTGGATCGAGGGGCCGCTCGGGATAACCGAAATCGGCCAGGGCCTCGCGGCAACCGATGACCGCCCACTTCTGCGTCCGATCCATCGCGTCACTGACCCGGGGGGGAATCGGCAGGCGCCATTCCAGCGGCGCCCACTCCCAGTCCAGAACCCAGCCGCCGATCTTGCTGTAGGTCTTGTCCGGAGCCTTTGGGTCCGGATCCCAGTAGAGCTCGGGGTCCCAGCGCTCGGTCGGGACCTCGCTGATGCTGTAGCGGCCGCTTTTGACGTTCTCCCAGAACGAGGCGGCATCTCTGGCATCGGGCAACAGGGCTCCCACCCCGACTATGGCGATGGCTCGATGTGCGGTGTCTTGCATGATGGATCTTCCCCTGGCTTCAGTCCCGCCGGTAAATGGCATCGGCGGCCCTGTCCATGTCGGTGATGAGGCCGCTCTGGGCTCGATGTATCGCCGCCAGATCCAGGGCCTGCTCCAGCCCCGCGGACTCGGCCGCCTGCGGCTCGCCGGCACCGACGACCAGCTGGAGTCCCTGATGTCCGACCTTGAGCGCTGCCTGTCGGGCAAAGATACGGCTCAGGGTGGCCAGAGCCGGGCTCGAGAAGCGGAGATCGGCTTTGGGATCGAGTCGGCCCTCGGCGGCCCGAGCCGCACGCTTGGCGAGTACAGCCGCGCTCTCGGCCCAGGCAATGAGCTCACCCAGTCGCAGCAACACATGCTGGTTGCGTGTCAGTCGACCGATCCGCGCCCGCTCCATGACCTCGCCGAGGGCGTGGAGCGCCAGCGCGGCGATCGCCGCGCCCACCTCGGGATGAGCGCCGGCGAGCGTCTCCAACTCGCGGGCGGCATCGTGGTAGTGCTGGCCCCGGGTCTTGAGATGCGATTGCCAGCGGTCGCGGGCGATCGTCATCTCCATGATCTCGGAGGTTCCTTCGTAGATGGTGGTGATCCTCACATCCCGGCGGATCTTTTCCACCATGTACTCACGGGTGTAGCCGTAACCCCCGAGCGCCTGGATGGCGGCGTCGGCGGCGTAGAGCCCGGCCTCGCTGGCCATGTACTTGGCGATAGCACCTTCGGTGTTCAGCGTGCCCTCGCCGGCATCGATTCGTTCCGCCGTCTCTTCGATATAGGCACGGCTCGCCTCGAGCCAGGCCACGTGCGGCACGATCAGCTTGTGGGTGTAGCCCTGCTTCTCCGACAGTGGGCCTCCGGCCTGGATCCGCTCCGTGGAATAGGGAATCGCCCGATCGAGCGCCGCCCAACCTCCACCCAGACCAAAGGCCGCCACCATCAGGCGGGTGTAGCCAAAGACCGCCTGGGCCTGGGTCAATCCCTCGCCCTCCACACCGCCGACCAGGGTGTCGGCGTCGACGTAGAGATCGGTAAAGGAGACCGCCGCCGTGTTGCTGGCTCGAATGCCGTGTTTGTCCTCGGGTTGACCGTGGCTCAAACCTTCGGTTCCCTGTTCGACGATGAACCAGCTCGGCCCATCCGGCGCCACGGCCAAGACGCTGTAGAGATCGGCATAACCACCATTGCTGATCCACTGTTTGTTGCCGTTCAGCCGGTAGCCCAAGACCTTGCCGTCCTTCTCTACCCGCTCCGCCGTGCTGCGCAGCGCTCCGAGGTCGCTTCCGGCTTCGGGCTCGGTGGCGCAGTAGGCCATCAGCAGACCCTCCTCGGCGATACGGGTCATCCAGCGCTTCTTCTGCTCCGGTGTACCGCCGAAGTGGATCGGGTCGCTTCCCAAAAAGGTCGCCAACACACCGGTGGCAACCCCGAGATCGACACGTCCCATCTCCTCGCAGACGCGGTAGACGTCGAAGGCTCCGCCACCCATGCCGCCGTATTCCTCCTCGATAAAGAGCAGCTGGATTCCGAGCCCTTCGCCGCAGAGCTCCCTTACCAGCGCGATGGGGAATTCATCCTTGGCATCGAGCTCCAGCAGGACCTCGTCCGACAGCTTGTCGCCGGCGAAGTCGCGGAAAGCCTCGAGAGTCAGATCGAGGGTCTCTTTGTCCAATCCGGCAGCCATTCTCAGCTTCCCCTCTTAGTCACGTTCGGGACCTACCAATCCCCAACAGGACTGTTGGGTCCCACAATCGGCCCGGCAGGAGACTCCTCTCCGGTAGCCCGGAGTCTATGCGTCAGCCACTGCCGACCGCCACACCCTTGGGGATTGGTCCCCAGACCATCCCTGCGGGTAGGAAACTACAGCAAAATGGCCGCGGTTTGGGCCGTTGAGTGACCGATTTCACATTATTTGGACCGCCGGCGCTCTAGGATGGACGATGCGCATCTCGACGGGAGTCATTTGGCACCCTGTGGGTTTCGAGTTGGGTGACAGA
>SBFI01000476.1 GCA_006227875.1 Acidobacteriota bacterium | reverse complement strand
CACAAGCTCGAGGCGATCGCCTTCGACCCCTTGGGGCGCGAGATCAGTCGCGCCCGCCAGTTGATCAACTTGCCACGAGCGCGGGCGGAGGCGGCGCTCATCCTGGAAAGTGACGGTGGGGGCAGCCCAGAGACGGCCAGGCTCATCTGGCAGCACATCGAGTACTCCAGCGCCGAGCTGGTCGCCTTTCGCTTCGACGACGAGCAGCTGGCCCTTATCGGTCCCGACCGGGTCCAATTGCCGGAGTACGACCCATCCTCGCTCCACCTCCTCGAGGCGGAGCTCCGATTCCCGGACGGCGCCCACTACCGTGCAGAGCTCAACATCAGTGGACGCACCGGTTTTGGAGCCGACGCTGAGCTCACCGGCCTCACTCTCGTCGCCCCCCCGAGCCCGAGACTCGATGTGCGAAAGCTCGGTGGTTGGTTCCAGAAGGATGGTCAGGCGGTGGAGGCCAAAGGCCTCGAGCGGGCTCCGGCCAAGATCGTCATGGTTGTCGACGAGACCGCGATCCCGGCTCTCCGGAAACTGGCGACATACGGCTCATCGCTGACGACCCGCAACACAGATCTACGCCAAGGAGAGCACCTCAAGTTCCTCTTCCCCCATGCCCGGCGGGCGACGGCCAGAGGCGACCAAAGCCGGCTGTTCTCCATCTCACAGCCCTTCTCTTCCGAAGACGGCAGCATCCCTTGGATCCTGACCCGGCTCCAGCCACCGGAGCCCTTCCCCGCTCGGCGGGTGAACGACGCGATCGCGGTCGCAGCCGTGGAGGCCGCTGCCGGAAGTCGGCCCAGAGCTGTCGTCCTGGTGCTGGGTCACGAGTTGGCCGACACCAGCGCCTACCGGATCAAAGAGGTCGAGAACTTTCTTCGCGAGCTCAGAGTTCCGCTTTTCGTCTGGTGGACCGGCCAGCCCCTGTCGACGACTGTCGGCGAGGGAAGGAGGCCGTTGATGGTCAACACTCCTTGGGGCAGGGCTCGAGACATCTCGAATCACAGTCGGATCATCGAAGCCACCGAGATCCTCCGTCACGAGCTGGATGGCCAGCTGACCGTCTGGATCGAGGGGAGTCACCTACCCAGCGAGATCGAATTGACCACACGCCCCCCCCGCGGGGTCCGCTTTGCTGGGTAGGAGACGAGTTGGACACCTTCACCACTGCCTGCCCGCGGAACTGCTACAGCACCTGTGGGATGCGGGTGACGAAGGAGGACGGCAAGCTCCGACTGCTCGAGGCTCATCCCGACAACGCCGCCACCTCCGAGGGTCTCTGTCTCAAAGGGCTCAGCTATATCGAGCGGGTCTATTCCCCCGACCGCCTCCTCCATCCGCTCAAGCGGACGACCGACGGCGGTTTCGAGCGCATCGGCTGGGACGAGGCCCTCGATACCGTCGTCGCGCGTCTGGAGTCGGTAAGGGAGCACCACGGCCCGCGGAGTGTCTTCTTCTACGCCGGCAGCGGCACCAAGGGGCTGATGAACGGGGTCGCTCTCGACTTCTGGCGCCTCTTTGGCGGCTGCACCACCACATATGGCGATCTCTGCTGGCCGGCGGGCTTGGAGGCGACCCGTTTGACCCTTGGCGACAACAAGCACAGCGCGCCCTGGGACCTCGCCAAGGCGCGGTTGATCGTGCTCTGGGGCAAGAACCCGGCCGAGACCAATATCCACCAGATGAGATTCGTCGAGCAGGCGATCGAGGCGGGTGCCAGAGTCGTGGTCATCGATCCCCGACGCACCCAGACCGCCGAGGCGGCCGAGCTGCTGGTGCAGATCAAACCGGGCACCGACGGCGCGCTCGCCCTGGGGATCGCTCACCTCTTGATCCGCGACGGCAACATCGACCGGGAATTCATTGCCGAGCATGTCCTCGGTTTCGAATCCTTTGCCGAGATGGCGTCGGAGTACTCCCCCAATCGGGTGGCGGAGATAACCGAAGTGCCGGTCGAGGTCGTCCAACGACTGGCCGAAGAGATGGGAACGATCACGCCGCTCAGCATCTGTGCCGGTTTTGGCATGCAGCGCTACACCAACAGCGCCCAGACCATGCGGGCACTGATCGCACTGCTGGCGATCACCGGCAACCTGGGCAGGCCAGGAGCCGGCTGGATCTACGCCAACCTCCAGAGCCAGATCTTCGACCCCCTCAGGGACCCATTGGCCATCTACCCACCGGCACGGGACGAGGGACCGATCCGCATCTCGGTCTCCACCTCGCTGCTCGGACACCATCTCGCCGAGCAGCAGGACCCGCCCATCAAGATGGCCTGGATCGAGCGCGGCAACCCGGTGACCCAGAATCCGGACACCCACCGGGTGCTGGAGGCACTTCGGGGGCTGGAATTCCGGGTGGTGGTCGATCAGTTTCTGACCGATACCGCGCGCGAAGCCGATATCGTCCTGCCCGCCAAGACTCTGTTCGAGCAGACCGATGTCATCAACGCCTACTGGCACGCCTACATCCAGATCAAGCAGAAGATCATCGAGCCACCGGGGGAGGTCAAACCCGAGTCCGAGATCTACTACCTGCTGGCGGGACGCCTGGGGTTCGATGCGGACGAGATCCGGCGCTCGCTCCCCGCACCCACCGACGCCGCCGTGGAGGAGTATCTGCGCGGCCGTCTGAAGCCGTTTCCCGAGCTGACGCTGGAGCAACTCCGCGAGCGGCCGGTGCTGGCTCCCGGACACCAGGAGGTGGCCTGGTCGGACTACAGCTTCCCGACACCATCGGGCAAGATCGAGCTCCTCTCGGAGGAGGCCGCCAGCCGCTGGGGCGCCGATCGCCTCCCCCGCTTCCACGACCCGGTGGAGTCACCGGGCACCGCGTCCAAGGGCGCGGCTCGTTACCCGCTCCATCTGCTCACCCCCAACACCAAGGACCGAATCCACTCACAGTTCAACAATCTGCCCTCGATCCGCGAGCTGAACCCCAAGACCCTGGTCCACATCCACCCCGCTGACGCTCGCCCGCGCGGTCTTGCCAACGGGGCGATGGCCAGAGTCTTCAACGAGCGTGGCAGCGTCCAGCTCGAGGTGCGATGGGACTATGGGCTGAAGCCGGGCTGCGTTTCGATCACCAACGGCTGGTGGCTCTGTGAGGGAGGTGGTGTCAACCGGCTCTCCGGCGCCCGCGAGACCGACATGGGGCACGGTGCGGCCTTTCACGACAACGCTGTCGAGATCGAAGCACAGTGAGCGAGCAGGCGCTCTTTACGCTCGATCTCAATCGCTGCACGGGTTGCTCCGCCTGCTCGATCGCCTGCCGAACCGAGAACGACGTCGGCTCAGGGCTGGGGTGGCGACACGTCTACAGCTTCAATGAGGCCCATCTGCCCAACGCCGGTGTCTTCCACTTTTCGCTGGCGTGCAATCACTGCGCCGAGCCCGCCTGTCTCTACGGCTGCCCCGCCAACGCCTACACCAAGGACGCGCGCACCGGAGCGGTGCTGCTCGACCACGACCACTGTATAGGCTGTCGCTACTGCTCCTGGGTCTGCCCCTATGGAGCCCCGCAGTACAACCCCTCGACCCGGGTCATGGAGAAGTGCACCTTCTGCTCTCACCGGCTGGCGGAGGACCTCGAACCGGCCTGTGTTACCGCCTGCCCAGTGGACGCGCTCGGCTTCGACCGACAGGGTGAGCCGGACACCGCGCGACACCCGGGCTTCCCCGATGCCGGTCTGCGGCCGGGGCTCCGCCTCGCACCCAAGCGCCGTCACTCGGCGCCGCCCGAGATGACACCCCTGCCCGCGAGCGACCTGGAGGACCTGCCTGCCACGCCGTCGACTTCGGTCGACCTCGCCGGCGAGTGGCCGCTTCTGGTCTTTACTCTCGTGGCTTCCATTCTGGTGGCCTGGTTTACCGCCTGGGCGGCCGGCAGTCAGCCGATGAATCCGGTCGCCTTTGCCCTGGTGGCCGGAGGTGCTCTGGCGATCAGCACCCTCCACCTGGGTCGCCCACTGCGGGCCTGGCGCGCGATGCTCAACCTCCGCTACTCCTGGCTCAGCCGTGAGGTCGCCTCGTTCTCGGCCTTTGTGGGTTTAGCACTGGTCTCGTCGTTCTTCGGCCCGTTGCCCCAACCTCTTCAGTGGACGACGGTGGCCTTGGGCTTTACCGCTCTCTTTTCGATCGACATGGTCTACCGCGTCCACGGTCAATCGGAGCCCGCGATTCCCCACAGCGCCATGACCACGTTGACCGCGGCCTACCTGCTCGGATTCCTGATCGGCGATCCGATCCTGGCGGCGGCAGCCAGCAGCATCAAACTGGTGCTCTACGGGGTGCGAGCCTGGCGCCAAAAGGTACTAACGTGGCCGGCGATCCTGCGGATCGCAGCCGGCTTCTTGCTCCCACTTGCTCTATGGACCATCTATCCCTCGGTCCCTGTCGGCCTCCTCGTCGCCGGACCGTTGTTGGGTGAGTTGGTCGACCGCATCCAGTTCTACTCCGGTCTCGGGTTTCTTAGCCCACAGCGACAGATCGACCTCGATCTCGAAGCAATGATCCGATCGGTGTGACACTGGTATCCTGACGGGCGACAAGGATGCGACGGCAAGGACTCTTGCTCCTCCTCTTGACCGCCACTGTCGTGTTGGCGGTGCAGACCCGCGCCTTTGGCTTCTTCCCCCACGCCTACGCCCTGCTGGTGCGGTTGAGTCTCCTGGCTCTTCAGCTGGGGCTGTATTCGCTGGGTCTCGTGGGCTGGGGGGCCCTGCTTCTGCGGCTCTTGCGCTTTCGCGAGCCCTCCTATTTTTCAGTCGCCTGGGGTCTGGGGGCGATCTGGACAGCAACGGTTATGGGGCTCGCGTCCTATGTCTACTACCCGAGGCCCTGGCTCACCCTGACCTGGCTGATCACCGGTTCGCTGGCGGCGCTCGCCCTGCGGCGGGGACTGAAACGGGACACCTGCGAGCTCGATCTGGGTCACCTGCGTGGCTGGTTTCCCATCTTTCTCTCCATCCCGGTGGTGATGGCACTGGTACCACCGATCTCGCTCGACAGCCTGGTCTATCACCTGGCGGTCCCCCGCCAGTTCGCTCTCGCCGGCCATGCCTTCGAGATGCCGTGGAACGCCCACAGCTACTTTCCATTGCACGCCGAGACCCTGTTTGGCATGGCGCTGCAGCTGGGCGGGGGAAGACTGGCTCAGCTTGTGCATCTGCTCGCCATGATCCTCACCCTGTTGGTCACCGTACGGCTCGGTACAAGGCTGTTCGCGCCGCGCGCGGGGGCCTGGTCAGCCCTGCTGCTGCTCAGCACACCGGTCCTGGTGCTGATCGCGGGCTGGGCCTGGAACGACTGGTTCGTGCTCCTCTATCTGGCCCTGGCGCTGGAGAGCCACGCCGAAGCAAAGCACTCGGCGCCGCACTATCTTCTGACCGCCGCGTTTGTCGGCGCCGGTCTGGCGGTCAAGTACTACGCGCTTCCCTTGCTCTTGTTGCTGGTGGTGCCGGTCCCGCGACCGGCACTGCGCCGTCTCGCGGCCGCCGCCGCCGTGGTGGCCGCCGTGGTGCTGCCCTGGTACGGCAAGAACCTGCTCACCAAGGGCAACCCGTTCTATCCGCTTCTTTCCGGACAGGGGGCGTCCGAGTCGCTTGTCTCCTATCGCGGTGGGGAGCCCTTCTGGGAGCGGATCAGCGCCTACGTCGGCCGTCTCGATCTCATCGACGAAAGCGTCGGGGTGCTCCTGCTCTGCCTCTTCCCACTGCTGCTCGTGCTGACAAAGAAGGGCGACCAGAAACTCCGCGTCTACTGGCTGATCCTGCTTGTCTATCTGGTCGTCGCGCTCCTCGTCAGCCCGACGGTGCGGGTCTTTTCACCGCTGCTGCTGGTCCTCGCGATCCTGGCCGGTGGCGCCATCGTCCAGCTGCGCACCAGGCGTTTTTGGCGAGCCCTCGGACTGGTGGCGGTCAACGCCGCCCTGGTGGTCAACCTGGCCCAGATTCTCTGGGTAGTCCACCGCTACGAGCCGCTGGAAGCCGCCTTTGCCTTTACCAGCGATCAGGAGTATCTGGAGACCGGCCAGCGGTACTTCAGACCCTTCCAGTGGCTGAATCAGCAGACCGCACCCGAAGATCGGGTGCTGGTGGTAGGTGAGAGCCGGATCTTCTATCTCGACCGAGTCGCCGTGGCCGGTACCTATCTGGATCCCCACCCCATCGCGACGTTCAGGTCACCCGGTTGTGATCATGTCTGTCTGGCAGAGCGGCTCTGGACGGCGGGCATCCGTTGGATCTACTTCGACCCGACACAGTACGGGGTTCTTACGGCGCCCCGGGAGTCCCTCTCCAGCGAGCTGGTTTTTCTCGTCAGCGACGAGGAGGCTCGTGCCTTTGCCGAGCTGTTGGAGAACCACACCGAGGAGAGGTACCGCATCGGGGAGCGTCGGGTGCTGGCGCTGCTGGGCCCGTCCGCTGCCGGTTCGTGAGAACACGGGCCTCGATAGGATAGGGGCATCGTTCGGGTTGTGAAAGGAGGAGAGATGGACAAGAGTTGGTTACCGACCGTCGCCGGAGTCCTCGACATCATCGCGGGCGTATTCGCCCTCGTCGGCTGTCTGGCGATCAGTTTTGGCGGCTACATAGTGGGCAGCGTTCCCGAGGCCAGCGAGTTCCCGCTACCCGCCGTGGTCACACTGTTGAGCACGCTCTCATTCGGCTTCCTGATCATCGGTCTGCTGGCCATCATCGGCGGCACCTTCGCGCTGCGCCGGACCCGCTGGGGCTGGGCCTTGGCCGGATCGATCGCCGCGACGTTGGCCTTCCCGCCGCTTGGCATCCCGGCGATCGTGCTCACTGTTCTGGCCGAGGGTGAGCTTCGCCAGACCAGCACGAAGTCTTCAGGGGACGCTTGAAGACCAGGCGGAGGTGTCGCCCGACTCGAATCCGTCGGCCAGGATCTCGAGTGGGCCGGGATCGACCGCCAGCGCCGCGATCTCACCGGCGGTGAGCGCACGATCGAACAGATACACCTCGTCGATGACGCCGTGCATGCGGTAGTCCCAGCGCTCGATCAGGGGATCACTGGTGCCGATGAAGTAGTCGTGGGGGGACAGCACGGCGAGTGAACCGGAGAAGGACTTGGGCGAGGCGCCGACCTCCAGGCCATCGACATACAGCCGCACCTTCGCCGCCTG
>SBFI01000340.1 GCA_006227875.1 Acidobacteriota bacterium | reverse complement strand
GGGTTGAAATTCTCCATCTGACCATGGCCGACGAGACAAAACAGAGGAACCGGCTCGCCGCCGAGAGCAGCCCCTACCTTCTACTCCATCAGACGAATCCGGTCGACTGGTATCCCTGGGGTGAGGAGGCGCTCGAGCGGGCGCGCCGAGAGGACCGTCCCGTCTTTCTATCCGTCGGCTACTCGACCTGCTATTGGTGTCACGTCATGGAGCGGGAGTCGTTTACCGATCCGGCCATTGCAGAGCTGATGAACCGCAGCTTCGTCAATGTCAAGCTCGATCGCGAGGAGCGTCCGGAGCTGGACGAGATCTACATGACCGCCACCCAGCTCCTGACTCGCCATGGCGGTTGGCCCAACTCGGTCTTCCTGACGCCCGACCTCAAGCCCTTCTTTGCCGGCACCTACTTCCCTCCCTACGACCGTCAGGGAAGACCGGGCTTTGCCACGGTCCTGAACTCGCTGGCCGATGCCTGGCAGAACCGGCGTCGGGAGGTCGAGGAGCAGGCGGAGGAAGTCGCCAGGGCGCTCAAGAGCTATCTCGAGGATCGTGTGCCGCCGGTGGCGGCTACCCTGACCGGCCCCGATGTCGTCGAACGGGTCCTCATGGCTCTGGAGAACAACTTCGACGCCGAGTGGGGAGGGTTTGGCAGCGCTCCCAAGTTCCCGACCCCCGCCAACCTGTTTCTTCTCCTCGAAGTTGCAGACAAGAATCCTGTGGCCGAGCGGATGTTGACGGTGACGCTCGATCAAATGGCGCGTGGCGGGATCTACGACCAGCTTGCCGGTGGTTTTCATCGCTATGCCACCGATCGAGAGTGGAAGGTCCCCCACTTCGAGAAGATGCTCTATGACAATGGGCTGTTGCTCGAAGTCTATGCGCGCGAGTGGCGGCGGAGCGGGGATCCGGAGGCGGCGCGTATTGTGCGTCAGACCGCCGAGTTTCTCCGGCGGGAGATGACGGCTCCCGAGGGTGGATTGTGGAGCGCCATCGATGCCGAGACCAATGGTCACGAAGGTCTCTACTACGTCTGGAGCCGGGAGGAGCTATTGGAGGTTCTGGGCGACGAGGGATTCGGCTTTCTGGCCCCGTTGCTGGGATTTCAGGGCTCTCCCTTCTTCGAGCAGGGCACCTATGTGCTGCATATGACGGCGCCGCTGGCCAAACTCGGTGAGCGGCGGAAGCTGGAGCCGGCCGAGCTGGCCGGTGAGATGGAACCGCTCAGGGCGAAGCTCCTGGAGCGACGAAATACCCGTCAGCGCCCGCTTACCGACGACAAGATCCTGACCGACTGGAACGGTATGGCAATTTCGGGTCTCGCCACCGCCGGTCGGTTGCTGGATGAACCGAAAATGGTCGAGCAGGCCGCGGCCGCCGCCGAGTTCATACTTGCTCGGCTGCGTGACGACCAGGGGGTCCTACTACATGCGTGGCGTCAGGGTCGTGGTCGTATTCCAGCATTTCTCGGCGACTACGCCTTTCTGGTGCGCGGACTCCTGGCACTCCATCGAGCCACCGACGACGAGAGCTGGCTCGATCACGCCGTCGAGCTCACCCACCAACAGCAGGAGCGTCTCGGGGACCGAGAGGGGGGCTTTTTCACCGCGGCCAAAAGCGATGACGTTCTCTTCCGGACAAAGGAAATTTTCGACGGCGCGCTTCCCGGCACCAACGCCGTGGCCGCCCTCAACCTTCTGCAGCTGGCCGAGCACACTGGCGACGAGGGCTGGCAGGCGGTGGCCGACAAGACCCTCAGTGGGTTCTCGTCGATGATCGACAGCCACCCGGAAGGGGTGAAGACGATGGCGGTGGCGGTGCGGCGCCTGCATCTGGGGGAGAGTCACCCACCGGCCGAGGGCAAGAGCGCGAAGCCGGCCGTGGACGAGGGGGTAGTGACGGCCGAGCTCGATCTCCAGCCCGCGGACGCCGATGGTCGGCGACCTTTTTCTGTCCGTTTGAGCGTAGCGCCGGGCTGGCATATCTACTCCGGTGACGAGGCCAGCCCCCACACCCGACCGACACGCATTTCCGGGCGTGGGGTCGAATTGGACAGCGTCGAGTACCCATCCGGAGAGGACCTGGCGCCTGCAGAGGGTGGTGAGATTGTGCGGGTCTACCACGGGGACATCGCGATTCTTGGCGCGCTGCGGTCGGCCGGTGAGCGGGAGGGTTTGTTGGTGGTCGGGTATCAGGCTTGCGACGATACCCGCTGTCTGGCTCCGGCCGAGATCGAGCTGTCGTTGAGCGACCTCTGACCGGCGAGCTATACTGATAATCGATGTTGTATCTCAAAGGATCGGCTCGTCTGACCGCTGTTCGCAGGACCGCGGCCTTTGCCCTATTGGCGGCCGGTCTGCTTCTCTTGGGCGGTCTTGGCCTGGCTCAGGAGACTGAGAACGGCCCTCGCGTGGTACGGGTCCAGATCGACTCCATCATCCATCCGGTCGCCTCCGAGTTCATCATCGATTCACTGGCCGAGGCCGAGCGGAGCGGTGCCGATCTTTTTGTCATCGAGCTGTCGACACCCGGTGGTCTGCTCACCTCGACCCG
>SBFI01000175.1 GCA_006227875.1 Acidobacteriota bacterium | reverse complement strand
CTCTATGTCGAGCCCTACGAGGTGCGGACCGAGATTATCGCCCGCCCTCGTGATATCGAGCAGTGGGTCGACCTGGGGCTCGAAGGCCGAGACACCATCCCGGTCGACATCCAGTACGACCTCAAACAGAAGGTGGCCGCGTTCTTGGCCGAGCACCAGAACGTGACCATAGACGGCCAGCCGGTCGAAGGCGAGCTCGATCGCGTCAACTTTCTGCGGCGGACACTGCGCACCAGCACGGTCATCGACCCACCCGAGGAGCTCGACGCGGTGTCGGCCACCCTGGGGGTGATCTTTGTCTACCCCACCGAGGGTCTGCCGCAAGAGGCGACCATGACCTGGGACCTCTTCAGCGAGCGGATCCAGCGGGTGCCGGGGGCCGCCACCGACGAGGCCGGACCGCTGCGCTTCTTCCTGGTTCCCGACGACAACATCCTGTGGTGGAAGAACTTTCTGAAGAACCCGACCCTGCCGACTCTGGTGGAGATCGTCCCGCCACCGGGTCTGGCGCTGCGGCTGCTCGGCTGGGCGGGCTGGCTGTTCGGGCTAGGGCTCGTGGCCGCCGTCGGCCTCCAGGCCAGAAGCTCGCTCAAGGGTGGCCAGGTCTCACGCCAGGCGATTGCTGCGATCTCGATTCTTCTCATCGCCACCGCCGCCGCCTTTGCCACCACCATCCCGACCCGGATGACAGACGAGAAGGCCGAGGAGATCGTGGCGGCGCTACTCCACAACATCTATCGCGCCTTCGATTTCCGCGAGGAGGGGACGATCTACGACGTCCTCGACCGCAGCGTCACCGGTGATCTCTTGACCCAGACCTATCTCGAAACCCGGCGCGGTCTCGAGCTCGCCAGCCAGGGCGGCGCCCGCGCCAAGGTCAAGGAGATCGAGATGATCTCGGTCGAGCCCACTGACCTGCCGGGCCGACCGGGGTTCCAAGCCCGTGTCACCTGGAACGTCGCCGGCTCGGTCGGCCACTGGGGCCACATCCACCAGCGCAAGAACCAGTACGAGGCCGATCTCACCGTCGAGCCAGTCGACGGAGTGTGGAAGCTCACCGGGCTCGAGCTGCTCCAGGAAGAGCGGATCTGAAGCGGCCAGCCCGACCACGGTCAGGTCCTCCTTGTCAGCCTCGGCTCGGGAGGGTTTTGGCACTCATTCTCTCCCGTTGTTCGGTCAACGTGGTGCTGCTAATGTACTTGAGAGGCGAAGATGGACTACGACAAGACACGAGAGGTTCTGGCGGCGTTCGAACGAGAGGGCGTTCGCTACGTGATCATCGGCGCCGTTGCTTTGAACCTCCAGGGTCTCGCGCGGGCAACCGAGGACCTCGACATATTCGTCGAGCCCGAGGCGGCCAATATTGACCGGCTGAAAGCCGCGTTGAAGAGTGTGTTCCAGGATCCGCACGTGGACGAGATTACTGCCGAGGATCTTCTCGGCGACTACCCCGCGATCCAATACATCCCGCCAGAGGGGTCGTTTCATATCGACATCCTCACTAGGCTCGGGGAGGCCTTTTCCTTCGAAGATCTGGAGTCGGAGAGGGTCGACTTCGATGGCCTCGAGGTCACGGTCGTGACGCCCGAAACTCTCTATCGGATGAAAAATGCGACGGTTCGGTTGCGCGACAAGGGTGACGCCGAACGCATTCGACGGAGGTTCGGATTGGAGGAAGACTGATGCCGGTCCGGAAATTCAAATCGGTCGAGGAGATGGACGGAAACACCTGGTATGACCGGAGTGATCCACGCCTCTTCCGCGCCATCCGGACCACTTGGGAGTTTGCCCAGAGGGTCACGCGACCACGGTTTCCACCGGGTGTCTACAAGCACCGGACGATAGAAGAGGCGGAGGAGTTGAGGGAGAGCTGGGAGCAGGCCAACTTCGCGGCATTTCGGCAGCGAAGACACGAATCGACAACTCGCTGAGACTCGGTTCCAAAAGCCGAGGATGGCGATCAGACGACGGCTCTGGTGGTGCGATCGACCCTACTAATGAATATCAGCGGTCCGAGACCACCAGATCGAAAGCTGCTTCTCGGTCTTTGGCTGTCGTCTGTGCTGTCCATCGCCTCCCCGTCGGTCTGGGCGCAGGCGAGCGAAGCGACGGAGGCACCTAAGCCGGGACCGATCGTCACCGATCGACCTACCGACAGCGCCTCTCCGCTCCTCGTTCCCCGCCGTACCTTTCAGCTCGAAGCGGGCTACAAATTCAGCCGCATCGATAACGACCCGGGATCGACCGATGTGCAGGTCCTGCCCGACCTTCTCGCCCGGTTCGGGATCAACAGTAAGGTCGAGGCCCGTCTGGTAGCCGCGGGCTGGACCTTCCAGAGCGGCGCCGACGACAAGGCGACCGCTTTCTCCGACATCAGCCTCGGCGCCAAGATCCATCTCGCAGACGAGCACGAACGACGCCCCCAGATGGCGCTCCTGGTCGACGTCAGCCTGCCGGTGGGCCACAGCGACTACACCAGCGACTATGTGATCCCCAAGGTCCTCTTCCTGGGGTCCAACGCTCTCGATGGCGGCCTCGGCCTGACCTACAACGTC
>SBFI01000224.1 GCA_006227875.1 Acidobacteriota bacterium | reverse complement strand
TTACAGGAGCAGGTGATGCGCAGCTTGGCGGTCTCCAACGACCGCATCAGCAGCCAGGCCGAGTGCGGGTCGAGCATGGTGCCCAGAATGGTGCGATAGAGCTTGATCTGACTGACGATCTCGCAGGAGCCGAGCGCCACTCCCGCCACCAGATCGCTATGACCGCCCAGGTACTTGGTGGCCGAGTAGAGCACCAGGTCGGCGCCGTGCTTGAGCGGTTGCTGGAAGAGCGGTCCGAGAAAGGTGTTGTCGACCGCCAGCAGTGCGTCGTAGCGATGCGCCACCTCGGCCAGCCCCTCGATGTCGGTGAGCTTCATCGTCGGGTTGGCCGGGGTCTCGATGAGAATGACCTTGCACGGGGTCCCGGCGTCTTTGAGCTCGCGGCAGATCTTCTCCACCTCGGCCGGCTCGGTGCCGGCTTTGAACTCGCGGGTGACGATGCCGCGCTCGGGCAGGATGGTCTCGAGCAGCAGATCGGTGCCGCCGTAGATGGGACGTGAGTGGACCACCGCCTGACCGATGGGCACCAGCGCCAGCAGCGTCGTCGAGATGGCCGCCATCCCGGAGGAGAAGACGGCGCTCTCCTCCGCCTCGTCCCAGAGATTGAGACGGGTCTCCAGTATCTCCAGATCGGGGTTGTTGAGCCGGCTGTAGATCAGACCCATGGGAGTCTGGGGATCCCTCTCCTTCAAGCCATACGCCCAGGCAAAGAACTCCTTGCCCTCCTCGGCGCTGCGGAAGACAAAGGTCGAGGTCTGGAAGACCGGCGGCTTGATGGCCCCCTCGGACCACTCGGGCACGTAGCCGTAGCTCATCATCAACGACTCGGGCCGCATGCCCTCGAGCTTTGGCGGCGGTGGGTGACGCTTTCTTCGCATGACAAGTCTCCTCCGACTCCGACTGGTCGGAATCGTGACAACGATATCTTGACGCCCGCCTACTCGTCTTGCCAGAGCCCTAAGGGTGGTTCGCCTTCCCACCCTGGCGGGTGGGCAAAAAGGCGGCCTTTGGCACTACCCCAAGGGGTATACATTCCCCCAACCCACCGTGCTAGCCTGCTAGCTTCACCACCGCTCGATTCTAGGAGACTTCCCACCCATGGCATCTCGAAGGCAGATCAACATCGACGGTAACGAAGCTGTGGCCTCGGTCGCCTACCGGACCAACGAGGTCATCGCCATCTATCCCATTACCCCGGCCTCCCCCATGGGCGAGCTGGCTGACGCCTGGTCGGCTCAAGGCAGACCCAACATCTGGGGCGGGGTCCCCGATGTGGTGGAGATGCAGTCCGAGGGCGGCGCCGCCGGCGCGGTCCACGGTGCGCTCCAGGCCGGCTCGCTGACCACGACCTTTACCGCCTCCCAGGGCCTGCTGCTCAAGATCCCCAACCTCTACAAAATCGCCGGTGAGCTCACCGCCTTCTCCATGCATGTCGCGGCCCGCACCCTCGCCACCCACGCGCTGTCGATCTTTGCCGACCATTCGGATGTGATGGCGGCACGCCAGACCGGCTGTGCGCTGCTGGCCTCGGGGTCGGTGCAGGAGGCGCACGACTTCGCCCTGGTGGCACAGGCGGCGACGCTGGGCTCACGGATCCCGTTTATCCACTTCTTCGACGGCTTTCGCACCTCGCACGAGGTCAACAAGATCGAGGAGCTGGCCGATGAGGACCTGCTGGCGATGCTCGACGACGAGCTCATCTTCGCCCACCGCGCACGGGCGCTGACTCCCGACCGGCCGGTGATCCGCGGTACGGCGCAGAATCCCGACGCCTTCTTCCAGGCCCGCGAGGCCTGCAACGGGTTCTATGCCGCCTGTCCGGGGTTTCTGCAGGAGACCATGGACCGGTTCGCCAAACTCACCGGCCGTGCCTACAAGCTCTTCGACTACCACGGCGACCCCGAGGCCGAGCGGGTGGCGATCCTCATGGGCTCGGGGGCCGAAACCACCCACGAGACCGTCGACTGGCTGCTGGGCCGGGGTGAGAAGGTCGGTGTGCTGCGGGTGCGGCTCTTCCGCCCCTTCTCGGTGGCGGACTTTGTCCAGGCGCTGCCGGCGACCGTCCGCTCGCTGGCCGTGCTCGATCGCACCAAGGAGCCGGGGGCGGTGGGTGATCCGCTCTACATGGATGTGGTCACGGCGCTGCGTGAGGCACGGGACCAGGGGCTCTCGCCCTGGACCGAGGAGCCGCGGGTGGTGGCGGGTCGCTATGGACTCTCTTCCAAGGAGTTCGACCCGGCCTGTGTCAAGGCGGTCTTCGACGAGCTGGCCAAGGACAAACCCAAGAACCACTTCACGGTCGGCATCGTCGACGACGTCACCCACACTTCATTGGAGCTCGAGAAGGACATCGACATCGAGCCCGCCGAAAGGATCCAGGCGGTCTTCTTCGGTCTCGGTGCCGACGGCACGGTAAGCGCCAACAAGAACTCGATCAAGATCATCGGTGAGGAGACCGATCACTGCGCTCAAGGGTACTTCGTCTACGACTCCAAGAAGGCGGGGGCGGTGACCATCTCGCATTTGCGCTTTGGCGAGGGACCGATCCGCTCGAC
>SBFI01000320.1 GCA_006227875.1 Acidobacteriota bacterium | reverse complement strand
CGGATGCGCTCTGCGGCCAGACGTGAGCCCTTGGAGTCAGTCTCGGTCAGATAGCTGATGAACTCCTCGCCACCGTATCGACCGGAGACGTCGGTCTCGCGAATGGTCTCACGGATGAGGCGCCCCACTTCGGCCAGCACGTGGCTCCCCATCAGATGGCCGTGACCGTCGTTGACCGATTTGAAGAAATCGAGGTCCATCATCAGCACCGAGATCGGCATGCCGTAGCGATGACACCGCTCGAGCTCCATCTGGAAGGCCAGATAGAGCGACTCCTTGGTCAGCAGACCGGTCAACTGGTCGTAGGTGATGCGGTTGCGAATCTCGGCGTGAAAGTTCGCCTCGATCTGATCCAGGACCACGTACTTGAGCACGCTGTCACCGATCTGGATCTTGTCGCCGTTCTGGAGGACGACGCGGTCCACCGGCTTGGTGTTCACAAAGGTGCGGTTGGTGCTTTCGAGATCGGTGAGGACGTAGGTCGGACCGGGGCCCTGGACATCTACGGTGCGGTCGAGGCGGGCGTGCTCGCGGGAGGCCTGATCGTCGGGGAGCCGGATGTCGACCTCCGGACTGCGGCCGATGACCAGGCCGCTGCCACGCAGACGGAAGTCGCGACCGATCTCCGCCCCCTTGAGGACGATGAGACACGACTGAGCATCACCCGACTCTCCGCCGTCGACCTTTGGCCGTTGGAAAGCGATGGTCCGATCGAGGTCCTTGCGTGACATCAGCCCGATTTTCTATTCACTTCGATGCGCTTGCAACACCACGAAGAGTGCAGCTCGTCTACCGGTTTGCCAAGCGCATGATCGCCGAGACGTCGATACGGCCGCAATAAAACGGTCCACACCGTGGGTTGCCGTCCCTCTCGAGGCGACTCGCCGCGTTTCTACGGGGGAGGCAACCTGCGTCCCGGTGTCCAGGGCGCTCCCGCGGCTTCGAGATCGGCCTCGAAACGGGGCAGCTCGGTCTCCAGCAGGGTGGAGAGCTCGACGCTCACCGCCGCAAACTCCATCTGTGCCACCGCCAGGCTCTGTCGCTGCGTGGCGGTGGGTAGCAGGCGGTTGTCCCACTGGCTGCCGGCCACTTGCGAGACTCGCCGCAGAACCGATGGCACCGAGGGCTCTTCCCACTGACCTCGAATGCGGTCGCCCAGCAGACGGATCCGCAGGTCGGCCACCGTGGTCTCGATCTCCGCCAGTCGAGCAAAGAGCACCGGATCGGCCCGCGGAGTGTCGAGCAGGGCCTGGCGCAGATACCGGAGCCGATCCTCCAGCCGTGAGACCTCTTTGGCCGCCCCATACGCTTGGCGCGCGATCTCGCCGGTGGCTTCCTGAAACGCGGTCGCCTCGCGGTACTCGCTGTCGCTCAGCCCGGCTCCCGGCACCGGCTTGACCCGAAACTGCTGCGGCTCGCTCAGCGGCTCGACGCCTGCGGCGGAGAGCAACGCCATCTCCACCCGGTAGGTTCCAGGTGGGGCGAATGGGCCCTGGGGTGAGCTGGCCCAGGGCGGTTGGAACTCGGGCACCTCCAGATCCACCGGATCGGGTGGCGGTAACCGCAGATCCCAGGCCACCCGGTGGATGCCGGCCTCGGCCGGGCCGACGATACGGCGCACCGGCTGTCCCGCGGCGTCGCTCACCGTCAACAGCACCTGTGGCCCCTTCTCCAGGGTCTCCTCCTGGAGCCGCTCCCAACCCGGGAAGGGTACGTCTTCGCCCTTCTCCCGCAATTTCTCCTCGCTCTCCCGTCGGGTCTCTTTGGCGGTCTTGGCTTTCTCTTTCAAGTGGTAGGTAATCACCGCGCCATAGGGCGGGTTCGGGGCGGTGAAGGAGCTGCTGCCGAGGGACGGCTGTCCCTCCGCCTGTCCGGGCACCAGGGGTGCGTACCACCAGGCGTCGCGCACGGGGAAGAGGGCCGCGTCTTCATCCAGCGCCCCGGCCGCGATCTCGCGTAGAGCCGAATAGTCGTCCAGAACATAAAAGCCGCGGCCAAAGGTGGCGCCCACCAGGTCGTTTTCGCGGCGCTGGATCTCGATGTCACGGAAAGAGATGGTGGGAGCACCCGCAAGCCCGACCCAGTGGTCGCCGCCGTCGGGGGTGAAAGAGACACCGAACTCGGTGCCGGCGAAAAGAAGGTCCTCATCGACATGGTCCTGCTCCACCGCCCAGACGATCGCGTTGTCGGGCAGGTCGCCGGCGATCGAGTGCCAGGTGCGACCCCGGTCGGTGCTTGCAAACAGGTGCGGACGATAGTCCCCGGTCTTGTGGGCATCGAGCACCACAAAGACGGTGTCGGGGTCGTGGAGCGAGGCCTGGATGTCGTTGACAAACGAGAGCTCGGGTACACCCGGAGTCGCCCCCGCCAGCCGCCAGTTGGCCCCACCGTCTTCGCTGACCTGTATCAATCCGTCGTCGGTGCCGACATAGAGGAGGCCTTCGACCAGCGGTGACTCGGAGACCGCTGTCAGCGTGCCGTACCAGGACATGGCGGTGTTTCCATAAACGGCGTCGACGCTCCACACCCGATCGAACATCTCGAGCTCGTAGCGGTTGCG
>SBFI01000162.1 GCA_006227875.1 Acidobacteriota bacterium | reverse complement strand
GCTACTACTATGGCGAGGATCGGCCCTTTGCCCCCAGCTTGGCCGTAACGACCACCGGCGGAGCCTTCGACGCCGAATCGCTGGCCGGCTCGATGACCTGCGGCACCGCCAACTGTCACAGCCAGATCCTGGAGGAGTGGATCCCCAGTGCCCATCGCTACTCGGCCATGGATCCTCTGTTCCAGAAGGTACAGAGCGTGATGGCGGAGCAGAACGGGCCCGAATCGACCCGCTATTGCGGCGGCTGCCACGATCCCATCTCGCTCTTCTCGGGCACCAAGAACATCTTTGCGGAGAATCTGACGGGCCTCCACGGTTACCAGGAGGGAGTCTCCTGTCTCGTCTGTCACGGGGTGAGGGAAACCGACCTCCAGGGCAACGCCAACTACGTCATGACCCAGCCTTCGACCTATCTGTGGCAGTGGCAGGAAGAGGGGCTGGGCAAGTTCGTCAGCGACTTTCTGATTCGCACCTATCCCGACGAGCACCTCGAGCTCAGCAAGCGGATGTTCAAGGCGCCCGAGTACTGCGCCGCCTGCCACAAACAGTTCATCGACCAGGAGGTCAACCGCGTCGGCTGGGTGCAGCTCCAGAACCAGTATGACAACTGGAAGGCGAGCCACTGGTTTGTCGAGGGCGATCCCACGAAGACCGTCGAATGCCGCGAGTGCCACATGCCGTTGGTCGCTTCATCCGATCCGGCGGCCGGCGATGCCACCGACTACAACCGGACGCCGGATGACGGCAAGCACCGCTCCCACCGCTTTATCGCCGCCAACAGCATGGTGCCGGCGATGCTCGAGCTGCCGGGCTACGAGGAGCAGCTGCTGCAGACCGAGCAGTGGCTGCAGGGGAAGTTCGAGATTCCCGAGATTGCGGAGAAGTGGCGCGATGGGCCGGTGGTCGAGCTCGCACTGGAGACCCCGGACTCGGTGGCCAAGGGTGAGACCATGCCGATTCGGCTGGTGATGACCGCCAACAAGGTCGGACACGATTTTCCAACCGGCCCCCTGGACATCATCCAGAGCTGGGTGGAGATCCATGTCTTCGACGAGCAGGGCAACGAGATCTTCTCCTCCGGCACCCGAGACGAGAAGCACTTCATCGAGCCGGGCAGCTTCCTGTTCAAAGCCGAGCCGGTCGATCAATACGGCAACCTCATCGACCGCCACAATCTGTGGGAGATGGTGGGGGTGCGTTATCGCCGGGCACTGTTCCCCGGCTATTCGGACACCGTCGAGTACATGGTCGATTGTCCGACCACCATGGCACCGGGTGAGCCGCGGGATCTGGCCAAGTACGGCGAGGAAGTCCAGGACTTCGAGATTCCGTACAAGGAGGGTGTGGCTCAGTACCAGGTGGTGGCCAAGCTGATGTACCGCAAGGTGGATCAGTTCCTCATCAACTTCCTGCTGGGCGAGGATTCGGGGCTGACCGCTCCGGTGATTGAGATGAACCGGGCCTGGGCCACGATCGACGTCCTGGACGAGACCGCACGGGTCGAAACCCGGGAGGACGGCGACGGATCGCCGGTTCCGGCCGGTGGATAGAATGGTGGCGGGATGAGCGATCCCGCCACATCTTCAAAAGGCACACGCCACAAACACTGGGGGCGTCGACAGCGGCGGCTGCGGCGTGTAGCGACGATCTTGGTGGTAATCGCGGTCGCCGGGGCCGCGGTGGGATACCTCATCTATCGGGCCACCCGCCCGGAAGTGCGCCGGCCGGGCGAAGAGCTGCCCGACATCACCGAGAAGCTCTCACGCAACCTCCCGGCGGAGGCTCCCATGCCCGTCTTTGTCGACGTCACGGCCGCAGCGGGGCTTGCCGACTTCCGCTCTTTTGTCGGTGACCGCACCTCGCAGCTGCCCGAGGACATGGGCTCGGGCGCCGCCTGGGGCGACTTCGACAACGACGGCGACGACGATCTCTTCCTGGTTGCGGCCGGCGGCAACCTGAACCTGCCGCGGGATGAGTGGGCGCCCTCCGAGCTCTTCGAGAACCTGGGCGACACGACATTTCGCAAGGTCGAGGACTTTCCCGAGCTGCGTATCAGCGGCATGGGAGCCGCCTGGGGCGACTTCAACGGCGACGGCTGGCAGGACCTGGCGATCACCGGCTACAACAGCCTGCTCCTGCTGCGCAACGAGCAGGGCCGATTGGTGCGCGACGAGTCCCTCCCCGAGCCCGAGGGTTACTGGTCCGGTGTCGCCTGGGGGGACTTCGACAACGACCGCGATTTGGATCTCTACGTCTGTGGCTATGTCCAGTATCGAGCCGACGGCGGTGGGCAGCGGCAGGTCTCGCAGCAGTATGGAACGGCGGTTCCCTATACCCTCAATCCGGCCAGCTTCGAGCCGGAACGCAATCTCCTCTTCCAGAACGAGGGTGACGGCACCTTTACCGAGGTGGCCGAGTTGTGGGGTGTGTCGAACCCGGCCGGTCGCAGCCTCGGCGCCCTCTGGCAAGATTTCGATGACGACGGCAGGTTGGACCTCTATGTGGCCAACGACATCTCCGACAACGCCCTGTTTCTAAATCGTGGGGAGACCTTCGAGGACGT
>SBFI01000191.1 GCA_006227875.1 Acidobacteriota bacterium | reverse complement strand
GGTGAGCGGATGATGAGCTCGTCGACCTGACGCACGAGCTCGTCGACGACGATTTGCTGTCGCTCCACCTGCGACTGTCTGTTCTGGAGCTCGAAATCGAGAGAGTCACTCTCGAATGCGGCCTCCTTGCGGGCCACCTCGAGTTTGAGGCTGCTGATCGCGACATTATCCTGTGCTTGCTCGTACTCGACCGCGTTGAGCAAACCCTCGTCGCGTGTGCGCTGGGCCCGGTCCATGGCCCGCCGCGCCGCCTCGAGCTCGACCTCCAATAGGCCGATGGCCTGCTCGTTCTGCAAACGGGTCTGCTGGCTGAGAATGCGCTGCCGGCCGAGATCTGACTCGAGCGACAACAGGGTGCTGCGCTCCTGCTCGAGCCGGCTTTCGAGCTCCGGACTCCTGACTCGACAGAGAACCTGGCCCACCTCGACGACCTCACCGGCACGGACCGCCAGCGACACCATGCCCCGGGCCGGGCTGAAGAGCGTGGGATGAAAAGCCGCTACGGTGCGGCCGTCGGCCGAGATGTCGCGGACCAGATCTCCCCGCACCACCTCCCCGATCCGGATGCGTGAGATATCGACCGATGTTTCGGCCTGCGCCCACCGTCGGATCGACGGATAGGTAACTGCGAGTGCTGACAGCACGACCAGGAAAGCTACCAGGTAGAAGAGATTCCTTCTGGACAGTCCCCTTGGCCGCTCGATCGGCCGATCCATGGAGGAAGCGTCGCGGATCATTGCCACTACTCTCTTAGACGAGAGTTCGCCGCAAAGGGTTGGGTCGGAATTTGCGGGGCGGCCGCCGGCTCAGACGGCGGCGAGACCGGAGGCGAGCCAGAGCACCTGATAGGGCGTGAGCGAAATGTCGAGCGTGTCGTCGCTCGGGGAGACCGTGGTTTCGGAGAGGAGATCGGACCAGGACATGGGCCAGACTCCGCCAAGATCGGTCCTCGAGAAGGAGATCTCCTGGGGCTCGGCCGTGACGTTGACCAGGGCCAGCAGGTGGACCGTACGGTCGGGGGACTCCCGCAAGAGGGAAAAGACACTGTTCTCTTTGATGAGGATTTGCTGCGCAGCGTTGGGATGGAAGCCGGGGCAACGCACCCGCGCCGCCAGCAGCTCCCGCATCCGCCGCGCCGTCAGACCCGCCGGACTCTCCGGGTCGGCCAGCAGCTCCTCGAGCTTGGCGGCGTCCATCCCTCGACGATTGATCGCCCGCGCCTCGCCCGATTCCTCGACCGCCTCACGATCGTTGCGGGTTCCCACCATGCTGGCGATATAGATTCCCGGCACCCCCATGAGGGCAAAGGAGATGGCGCGCGAAGCGATAAACCGGTCGACCTGTTGCACCAGCGGCTCGCCGGTATCTTCCCGATTCAAAGCGCTCCACCAGGTGACGTTGAGCTCGTATGGGGCCCGGGTACCGTCGCTGGCCGTGCGATAGGAGACCAGCCCGCCGTGCTCGACGACCCGTTCGATCATGTGCTCGATCTCCGCCGCGGGCACGATGTCCTTGATCGGCAGCAGCCCTACACCGTCGTGGGAATCGAGGAAGTTGAAGTAGGTGGCCCGGTCCGAGACCCGCTCCAGGCTCGACGCCCAGCGTGAGAGATGGCTCGAGTCACCCGTCTGGAAGCTGAGCAGCACCAGCGGTGGCAGGGCAAAGTTGTAGATCATCTGCGCCTCGTTGGTGCCATCGCCGAAATAGCTGATGTTGTCCTCATGCGGCACGTTGGTCTCGCTGACCAGCGCCACCCGGGGAGCCACCACGTCAAGCACGGCTCGGAATAGCTTTATGAGGGCGTGCGTCTGCTTTAGATGCGCACATTCGGTACCGAGCTCCGCCCATAGATAGGTGGCCGCATCCAGCCGGATGAGATCGGCCCCCCGACGCACATAGTAGAGAAGGATCTCGAGGATCCGCAGCAGGACCTTGGGGTGCTTGTAGTTGAGATCGATCTGGTCGGCGCTGAACGTCGTCCACACAAACCGGCGACCATCGAGGGTCTCGAACGGGGTCAGCAGCTCGGAGGCCCGCGGCCTCAGGATGAGCTCGAGATGATCCTCGCTGATGGCGGCATCGGTGGCAAAGCGGATAAAGAAGTCCTCGTAGTCCGGATTGCCGTTGAGGAACTCCTGAAACCAGCGGCTCTTCGACGAGATGTGGTTGATGACGCCGTCGAACATCAAGCGATAGCGATCGCCGAGCTGTTCGATGTCCTCCCAGCTCCCCAGACAGGGATCCACCTCCTCGAAGTCGACCACCGAGAAGCCCCGATCGGAAGAGTAGGGAAAGAACGGCAGGATGTGGATGGTGGTGAGATTGCGCGAGTAGGTGTCGAGGATACGGGCCAGCACCTGGAGCGGGGTCTCGTCCTCGGCCAGGATGAGATCGCCATAGGTAATGAGAATGGCGTCTTTCTCGGTGAAACGCTCGGCCGGAACGAAGCCGCGGTCATCCTCGATCATCTCGCGCGTCTTGTGAGCCCAGTAGACCCGCATCAGCCGCTCGAGCTCGGGGTAGGTCGCTTGGGCCTGCTGCTCGCCATAGAGCAGCTCGAGCAG
>SBFI01000067.1 GCA_006227875.1 Acidobacteriota bacterium | reverse complement strand
TTGAATTCGGCAATCGACATGATGCGGTCTCCTTCGGCACGCAATCGATAGATCAGTCCTCGTCGGGTTTGCGGCTCTCTTGGCTCGCGTCACGCTCGGCGGCGAGCTCGGCTTGGGCCTCCTCGATCAGCCGCAACAGCTCGGGTAGCGACACCCCGATCAGATGGGCCCGCGACAGCAGACGCTTTGCCATCTCCCGCAGGCGCTCCAGTTGTTCCCCACGATCGATGGCGGGGGCACCGGGGGCGACAAAAGTGCCCCGGCCTCGCTCGGTGCGGATCAGACCCTCTCGCTCGAGCTCGTCGTAGGCCTTCTTCACCGTCAGCGGTGAGATCACGAGCTGCACCGCCAGATCCCGCTGCGACGTCAGCTTGTCGCCGGGCCGCAGCCGGCCACCGGCGATGGCGTCGGTGATCTGACGCATGATCTGCCGGTAGATGGGGAGCTCGCTGCCGGTGGCGATGTGGAGCTGCATCGGGTTCTCCAAGTGCTATACAAATATATAGCACTATATCACGACAAATGCAAGCCCCTTATTTGTCGTCCCCATTTGCCGGGCTTCTGGTATCCTGCAGGTTGTCTCGGAGACAAGCGAAAAAGGGATCGCACCAACCCATGCAGTACGAGGGTCGATCCGGGCTGCACCGGCAGTCCGTTCATCACCAACCAGCCGATTGATAAGGGTCGGCAAAAGGAGGTTGCATGTTATGAGGAATCTGCGTTGGATCTCGCTTCTGGCGGTCGCGATACTGCTGTTCGCGGCGCCCCCGGTGGCCAGGGCCGCCGACGAAGAGGCTAGCCCGCATCCCAAGTACATGGTCATTCATGTCGACGAGGTCGAGCCTTCGATGCAGTCGGACTACGAGAAGGTAAACCTGAAATGGGTGGAGACCTTCAAAGAAAAACGAATGGGGCCGGAGTGGAACTGGTGGGCCTCAAACTCGCTGTTCACCTACGTCTGGGCTTCGCCGATGGAGGAGTATTCCTTTCTGGACGGCCAGGACGCCAGATACGAGAAGATGGCAGAGGTTCTGGGTGAAGAGAAGATGAGCGAGCTGATGGCGGGCGGCAAGGCCATCAAATCTCACTACACCGAGATCCTCAAGTATATGCCTGAGCTCACCTACAAGCCGGCAGAGCCGGCCTCCAAGAGTCCGGCGGTCTACCGGGTCACATCCCACATGGTCAAACCGGCGATGACCGAGCAGTTCGAGTCCTTGGTCAAGGAGGTCGTGGCGGCCTTCGCGAAAGCTGGTGCCCAGGTGAATTTCACCGGCTACCAGACGCAATACGGCACCGGGTCTTACTACTTCACCACCATGGCCGACAGCGAAGAGCAGCTCCAGGGTTTTCCCACCACCAGCGAGATCCTGGCCCAAGCGGTGGGTGAGGAACGGACTGCTCAGATACTCGAGGAGTGGAGGAACTGCATCGACGACTACGACACCGAGGATTATCAGATCCGACCCGATCTGACCTTCGTGGCAGCGGAGAAGACGGATTAGGAACTACTCCAGTGACAGTTTTCAGACCCGGTCGGCCATACCGGCGGACCGGGTCTTTTTGTGTCTGCCGGTCAAACCCCGGCCCACTGGCTGCGTAGTAGGGTTGTAGGTGCCTCGGTTGCAGGAGGGAATATGACGGCACACAAACAGCGGACTGGGCTGCGTGAGTCGGTTCGCGATTACACCGGAGGACTCAAGGCGCGCGAGGTGCCGGGCCTGATCGGCCGCGAGGCCAGACAGGCCTACTTGGTCCTGATCCGCGAGCGCGCCGACGAACCGGTGCCATCGAGTCTCATCAAGCGTTGGTGGTACCGAACCCGCACGCTCTTTGTCGCGCTCTCCTACAAGCTCAGCCCGGCCAGACGGGTACTGTTCGCCGTTTGTCTCTTCCTGGCGTTGCTTAGCCTGATCCCACCCGAAGCGGGTGCCTATGCCTATCCGCCGACAGCGGTCTATGGCTTTATCGGCCTGGTGATCCTGCTGGGTCTCGAGCTTGCCGACCGCATTCTCAGCCGCGACGAGCTCGAGATCGCGCGCGAGCTCCAGCACGAGCTTCTCCCCAAGCAGGGGCCCGATGTGGCGGGTTACGACTTCGCTTTCTCCTACCGGGCCGCCAACACTATCGGCGGTGATTTCTACGACTTTCTCGAGCTCCCCGACGGCCGGCTGCTACTGGTCATCGGCGATGCCAGCGGTCACGGAATGGCGGCCGGACTGCTCATGGCCATCGCCAACGCCACCCTGAAGGTAGCCACCGACCTCGAGTCGAGCCCGGTCGCCATCGCCACCCTGGTCAACCGCGCCCTCTTCCAGACCGGTGGCCGGCGGGCCTTTATGACTCTTTTTCTGGGGATATTGTCCCCCGACGAGGGGCGCTTGGAGTACTGCTGCGCCGGTCACCCCTATCCGCTGCTGCGGCGAGCCGATGGCAAGATTCGCGAGCTGGGGAGCTCCAGCCTCCCGCTGGGCCTACGCCTCGATTTGGAGCTGACCAGCCAGGTGGCGACACTGGAAACCGAGGACCTGCTGCTGCTCTACACCGACGGCATCCCCGAGGCC
>SBFI01000017.1 GCA_006227875.1 Acidobacteriota bacterium | reverse complement strand
CCCGTGTTGGCCCGGTCTCAGAACCTCCGGGCGCTCCCCTCCGCTACGCGGGAGGATGGCTCCGCTCCGGTGAGCCCCCTCCGGCCCCGAGCCCGGGCTGGCACAGCGGTTCGGCAACGGTTCGGTGGTCTGCCGCTCCGCTCCAACCGCGCACGCTCCACGGCCCGGGTAATGCCCTTGCTTTCTTCTCAGCGCCTAGTCGCTCCGTCGGCAGACCCCCGCCCCGTCACCGCCCCGCGAGGTGTGACAGCCGTCGCCTCGAATGAGCGTGCCCAAGGAAGCCAAGACTCCAGTGCTTCCTGGTTAGAAACCACTGGCGTTTTAGGGTGCCTGCGGGAGGTGCCGTCTGGGTGGCTCTCCGCCAGCGCACTGCACAGATCACCGGAGGCAGCGGAGCCGTCCGGCGCGCCGGCGGAGCGCAGGCGCGGGCCACCCCTCCAGATCTTCTCCCAGGCCCGCGCCGGCACCCAGGCGGGGCCTCCCGCAGGCACCCTCGCCACCAGCCTCTCAGCCGGGATCTGCTAGGACCCAATCCCAATCAGTTCGGCGGGCGCGGAGGCCGGCCGCTTCGTGCTAGGCAGCTTCTGCGGGGACCGGGGTGGGCTCTTCGCCCTCTGCGGGGGGTGGCTCGGCTTCGGGCTCGTCCGGACTTTCGACGCCGGCGACCCTTTCCAGCGCCCGGGTCAGCTTGGCGACGTCCTCGCGGCTGAGCTTGTCGGTGTTGCGCGAGATGGTCTGCCAGAGCTCCTCCTGGAGCCGCTGCAGCGCCACCGGATCCGCTTCGCTGGCGTCCCAGGCATCGAGGGCCGCATCGAAGGCAGCGTCCAGCCGCTGTCTCTCCTCGGTGGTCAGATCGTCGGGGAGCATCCGCACCACCTCCTCCTCGAACTGGGCCATCGCCCAGCCAAAGAGGTCCTTGGCCTTGATGACAAAGACCGCGGCCGCGATCCCCAACAGCACGATGAGAATCCCGCAGCCGATCAGCAACGGCCGCCCACAGCCACCACCAGGTGTGGTCGCCGGAGCATCCGGAGTAAAGGGCTGCTGGGGCAGTGGTTCGCTCATCCCCCGGTTTCTATCATCGCTCCCGCAGAGCGGCAACCAATCTGGCCTGATTCATGCAGGAACGACTGATGAGCCATTCGAGCCAGGTCCTATAATCAGACCATGAGGTACGACCCACCAGCCAAAACTCCCGCGCCCCCCTCACCCCCAGCCGACGGCGAGAAGTCGGGGGCCAAGAACCGCCGCAAGATCGTCTGGCGCATCCTCGTCCCCACCGCCGTGATTCTGCTGGGGGCGCTGGCCGGTGTCGGTTTTGCCGGCATGATCCGCATGCCGCGGGTCGATTCCCTGGCCGATTTCACTCCGGCGCTCATCACCGAGCTCTTTGATCGGGATGGTCGGGTTTTCGCCACCTATGCGCGTGAAAAACGCGTGATGCTGGACGAAGGAGAGGTCCCCGAGCTCCTCCAGCAGGCCATTCTGGCCGCCGAGGACGCCAACTTCTTCCAGCACGGCGGTGTCGATGCCCAGGGGGTCGCGCGCGCGGCCTTGAAGAATCTGGGCGCCGGTAGGAAGGCGATGGGGGGCTCCACCATCACCATGCAGCTGGCCCGTCAGCTCTACTTGAATCCCAAGAAGACTTGGAGAAGAAAGATCGAAGAGGCGCTGCTGGCGGTGGAGCTGGAAAAGACCTACGCCAAGCAACAGATCCTGACTCTCTATGCCAACCTCATCTTCTTTGGACACGGAAATTACGGCTTCGAGGCGGCGGCCCGCTCCTTTTTCGACAAGTCGGTGGACGAGCTGACGCTGCCGGAGGCTGCCATGCTGGCGGGTATCCCCCAGCGTCCCAGCACCTACAGTCCCTACCGGCGGCCCGACCTCGTCCTCGCCCGCCGCGACTACGTCCTGCGTCGAATGTGGGAAGAAGGCTTTGTCGGCGAGGAGGAGTATCGAGCCGCCACCGCCCAACCGCTGCAGGTCGTCCCTCGGCGCCCACAAGACCTTCTGGCTCCCTACTTCTCCGAAGAGGTCCGCCGCTATCTCGAGGCTCAATACGGCGCCGAAGGCCTGCTGCAACGCGGGCTGCAGGTAGCGACTACTCTCGATCCGCAAATTCAGCGGGCCGCGGAAGAGGCTCTCCGAACCGGCCTGCTCCGTTTGGATCATCGCAAAGGATGGAGGGGACCTCTTTATCGGGTCGAGGATGTCGATCTGGAGACCCACCAGCTCGCCTCCTGGGGTCAGCACGAAGTGATACCGGGCGAATGGCTGGAAGGATTGGTGATCAGCTCCAACAGAAGAACGACCCAGGTCAGAATCGCCAACTCCACCTTCGAGCTCACCGCCAAAGGGATCGAATGGACACGCAGAGAGCGTGCGAGCGAGCTCCTGAAGGCCGGCGACGTGGCCTGGTTTCGGATCGAGCTGCCGGAAGAGGGTGAAGGCGAACCGGTCCTTTTTCTCGAGCAGGAGCCCGAGCTCGAGGGTGCGGCCATCGTCCTGGAATCCTCCAGCGGCGCCGTCCGGGCCATGGTCGGGGGCTGGGACTTCGAGCGCAGCAGCTTCAACCGGGCGACCCAGGCCAAGAGACAGGTGGGATCGGCCTTCAAGGCTTTTGTCTATGGCGCGGCGCTGGAAAACGGCTTTACCGCCGCCGACACCATCTTCGACTCGCCGGTCATCTTCGAGGGCGCCAACAACGTGCCCAACTACAGTCCACGCAACTTCTATCGCCAGTACAACGGCATCACGACCGTGCGACGGGCCCTCGAAAAGTCGATGAACGTCAGCTCGGTGAAGCTGATGGACATGGTAGGCGCAGAGCGGGTCATCGACCTGTCGCGACGCTTTGGCGTCACCACCGATCTACAGCCCTACCCCAGTCTGGCTCTGGGCGCGGCCGAGCTCATTCCCCTCGAGCTGACAGCCGCCTACGCCGCTATCGCCAATCTGGGGATCTACGTCGAGCCCTACCTGATCGAGAGCATCACCACCCCCGATGGACACACACTCGAGCAGCATCGTATGAGAGCTCACAAGGCCATGGAGGCGGATGTGGCCTATGTGCTGACCCACATGCTCGCGGGTGTCGTGGACCGGGGAACGGCTGTTTCGATCGCCGCTCTCGATCTGGATCTGGCCGGCAAGACCGGAACCACCGACATCTACACTGATGCCTGGTTTGTGGGGTTCACCCCTCGCTACACCCTGCTGTCGTGGGTGGGATACGACGTGCCCCGCTCGCTGGGCAGAAACATGACCGGAGCCGAAGCCGCGCTGCCCATCTGGAGAATGATGGTCGAGAGCGGTCTCGAGGATGGTTGGCTGAGCCCGGGCGACCAATTCGCGCCACCGCCGGGGGTAGCGGTCCAGCGGATCGAATATCTGACCGGCCTGCTGCCCGGCCCAGGTGCCGGACAGGTCATCGACGAGGCCTTTATCCAGGGTACCCAGCCGGCCCGCCAGTACGAGCCTGAATGGGCGCGGATCATGCGAATGCCCTGGTATCAGCAGCGGCCCTACTACATCCCCAAGGCCGGCGAGCGTATGCCGGAAGATGTCGAGGACTGGACCCTGATCCGGGAGGTCTGGGCCGAGAAGGACAAGAAAGAGAAAGAGAGAAGGCAGTAGATCTCAGCACACACCGCCGGGTCAACTCGGCTTTGTGCCGATCATCGCGTAGTCCTGGTAACCGTAGAGCAGTCGATCCAACTTGTCCCGCAGCTGATTCACCTGGTCGGCCAGGTGTTTGACGTCGTCGGGAAGATCGGCAAGTGCCAGCTCGGGAAGACGATCCTCATCCGCAAAAGGTCGGAGGTCGATCTGCTCGACCTGGTCGAAGCCGGCGAGCTCGTACGTCAACTTGAGCGTCTCGGGGTGGATCGGCCGGCGGTGGGTGGGATCCAGCCAGAAATTGCGTGCCGCCACCACCAGTGACAATGGGTTGGGTGTCTCGAGAACGAGGACGCCGGCCGGCCGCAGCGCCCGCCAGGCCAGACGTACGAGTCTGTCGATCGATTCGGCGGGTAGATGCTCGATGACATGAAAAGAGATCACGCCACCCAGCTGTCCCTCGGGCAGATGCTCGAGAACCTCGAAAAGATCCCCCTGCTCCACCTCCAGGTCCTGTTTCCGACACTCCCCGACCATCTCCTCGCTGCTGTCGATGCCGCGGGCCGGTACACCCCGATCGCGTAACAGAGCCAGCGACTCGCCACGACCGCAGCCGAGATCGAGAACCTCGCCTCTGTCGGCGAGATAGGGCACATAGATCTCCATTCGCCCGGCGATCTCTTCACGGGTGCCCCTGAATCTGTCCTCCAGCTCCAGATACCCCTGCTCTCGCCAGACGTCCTCCAGACTCTGGACATCGACCGCCGGCCGTTGAACGTCGGTATCGGCTACCGCCAGCAGGCCGCCCAGCCGCCCCCACAGATGCTGGCTCTCACGCCGATAGCGATCGAGCTTTTGATCGACGAGGGCAAACAGGGCATCGGTGTGACGGCTGACGTCGTCGAAGCCCTCCCGCTTTACCGCTTCGAGATGCGCCAGGCGGGCGCGATGCTCGTCCAGGTGATCCAACAAAACCACGTTGTACCGAAGCTGGCGGACATAGAGCTCGCCCAACAGCGGACTCACAAGAGGCCGGATGAGACGAACGAAGTGTTTGACGAGAAGAGTGAAACGTCCACGCAACCCCGTCTTATCGGTCTGGACGGGGAACGGGTGATTCCCTTCCCACAGCCATCGCCAATCTTCCAGCGAGGGAGATTCTTCGCGAAAAAAGACTTCTATGTCTCGAGAAGGCCGGTCTGGCTCCGGAGAGGACATCAGAGCTACTCTTCGGGCACCACCGTGACCATCACTTCCGCCACCACCTCGGGGTGGAGCTCGATGCGCACCGGATGTTCTCCCAGGGTCTTGATTCCGCCTTCGAGGTCGATCCGACGCCGGTCGACGGTGATCCCTTTGGCCTCGAGCAGGTGAGCGATCTCGGTAGCCGTTACCGAGCCGTAGAGGGTCTCACTTTCCCCCACTCGCTTGGCGATCTTCAGGCTCACGCCATTGATTCCAGCGGCCATCTCGGTTGCCTCTTCGCGCGCACGGGCGTGTCTGGCATCGATCTTCTTCTTCTGCTGCTCGAAGTACTTCTGGTTGCCGGGGGTTGCCTCCAGCGCCAGGCCCTGGGGGATGAGGTAGTTCCGCGCCAGACCCGGCTTGACATCCACTACATCGCCCCGCTGGCCGGTGTGCAGCACATCCTGCATCAGAATGACCCGCATCGATTCACCTCCTAGTCGGACGTGTAGGGCAAGAGAGCCAGGTGGCGGGCTCGCTTGATGGCCTGTTGGATGATCCGCTGGTGCTTCGCACAGGTTCCCGAGATTCTCCGCGGCAGGATCTTCGCGCGCTCGACGATGTACTGCTGCAAGAACCGCACGTCTTTGTAATCCACGGTATTCATCTTCTCGGCGCACATGCGGCAGACTTTGCGCCGGCGGTAGAAGAACTTCTTCTTGCCAGGTGGTCTTCTCATTGGCTCTCCTCCTCGTCCGTGGCCGGTGCGGACGCCGGTGCGGGCGCCGGTGCGGGGGCCGCCTCCTGCTGCGCCCCTTCGCGATAGCGCAGGCGACCATCATCCGTTCTCACCGTCAAGTAACGCAGCACCTTTTCGTTCTGCTGCATCCGTCGCTCGACCTCCGGAAAGGGGTTCTCGTCTTCAGCACTCACGTAGAACAAGTGATAGGTGCCCTCGGTGAGCTTGTCGATCGGATAGGCCAGCTTGCGCTTGCCCCAGCTCTCTTCTTTTGTCACTTCCCCGCCCTGCCCGGTCAGCATCTCGCGATAGCTGTCGGCCAAGGCGACGACGTCCTCGTCGGGCAGACGAGGATCCACTACAAACATCAACTCGTAGGTTCGCATGTCTCTCGTAGACCTCCCTATGGCCTGTTCAGTCCCCGATTGTCGGGAACAGAGAGGTTGATGGGTCTTCGCCGGTTGCCTCTCGAGGGCTTCCGGCGGCTATAACAACGGCGTATTCTACCCGATCACTCCACAAAAACAAGCCTGGCTCGTTCAAATCAGCAAAGGTGCAAGCACCAGAGCCACCACCGACATCAGCTTGATCAGGATGTTGAGACTCGGACCCGCGGTGTCTTTGAACGGATCCCCCACGGTATCGCCGACAACGGCCGCTTTGTGGGCATCGGAGCCCTTGCCGCCATGGGCACCACTCTCGATGTGTTTTTTGGCGTTGTCCCAGGCCCCGCCGGCATTGGCCATGAAGATCGCCATCATGACACCCGACGAAGTGACCCCGGCGAGCAGCCCACCAAGGGCTTCGGTGCCAAAGCCAAAACCCACCACCACCGGCACGATAACCGCCATCAGACCGGGAACCACCATCTCGCGCAAGGCGGCCTTGGTGGAGATATCCACACACGTGGCGAAGTCGGCTTCAGCCTTCCCCTCCATGAGTCCCGGGATCGATTTGAACTGCCTCCTCACCTCCTCGATCATCTCGAAGGCAGCGCGGCCCACGGCTCGCATCGCCATCGAGGAGAAGAGAAAAGGCAGCATCGCTCCCACCAGCAGCCCTCCCATCACCTTGGGGTTGCCAAGATCGATCGTTTCCAGGCCGACCGTGGTCCGGAAGGCGGCAAACAGTGCGAGCGCGGTGAGGGCGGCCGAGCCGATGGCAAAGCCCTTGCCGATCGCCGCGGTGGTGTTGCCGACGGCATCCAATTTGTCGGTGCGCGCCCGGACTTCACTCCCCAGATGGGCCATTTCAGCGATGCCGCCGGCGTTGTCGGCCACCGGTCCGTAGGCATCGACGGCCAGCTGGATACCGGTCGTCGACAACATACCCAGGGCCGCAATGGCAATCCCGTAGAGTCCGGCCTGGTTGTGGGCGATCAGGATCACAGCCACTAGAACCAGGATCGGTAGCGCCGTGGAGCGCATGCCCAGGGCGAGGCCGGAGATGATGTTGGTGGCGGTACCGGTGAGGCTGTCCTTGGCGATTTCCTGCGCCGGCTTCTTCTCAGCCGAAGTGTAGTAATCGGTGATGAAGCCGATGAGAACGCCACCGGTCAGACCGGCCACCGTCGCCCAGAAGACCCCGGCGGCGTCGAACTGTCGGCCGCCGATGAGATAGGTCCCGTCCAGCAGGCGGTTCGCAAACAGCCAGATCGCCGCCAGCATGGCTATGGCCGAGAACAGCGTCCCGCGGTGAAGAGCATTGGCCGGATCCCCGCCCTCTTTGGTGCGCACCAGAAAGGTACCCGCCAGCGAGACGAGAATCCCGACACCGGCGAGCACCAGCGGCAGTATGACCAGCATCGGGGTGTAGGTGCTGCCGTCGAGCCGGGAGGCGTTGACCCCGAGAACCAACGAACCGATGATCGAGCCGACGTACGACTCGAAGAGATCGGCCCCCATACCGGCAACGTCTCCCACGTTGTCACCGACGTTGTCGGCGATGACCGCGGGATTTCGCGGATCGTCCTCCGGGATCCCTGCCTCCACCTTGCCGACCAGATCGGCTCCGACGTCGGCCGCCTTGGTGTAGATACCGCCGCCGACGCGGGCAAACAGCGCTATCGAGCTGGCGCCGAAGGAGAAACCTGTCAACACGGTGACCGTTCGCAGCAGATCGCTCTGCGGGTTTCCGGTATCGAATAGACCAGTGTAGACAGTAAAGAGAATTGCCAGGCCGAGGACACCCAGCCCGACGACGCTGAAGCCCATCACCGCGCCACCGGAGAAGGCGATCTTGAGAGCGTCGTTGAGACCCGTACGGGCTGCCGACGCGGTGCGCACGTTGGCCGCTGTCGCCACCCGCATGCCAAAGAAGCCCGCCAGCCCGGAGCACAGCGCACCGGCGATGAGCGACACCCCTATGAGAGCCGAGCTCTCGGGGTTGCCCCAGTTGGCCCAGGCCAGCAGGGCGGCCACCACAATGACGAAGATCGTCAGTATGCGGTACTCGCGACCGAGAAAGGCCATGGCCCCTTCGCGTATGTGCTCGGAGATCGAGATCATTCTTTCGTTGCCCGGGTCCTGCTTTTGGATCCAGGTACTCCTCACCCAGGCAAAGATCAGTGCCAGGATCCCGCACACGATGACGGCATAGATCATCATTTGTATGTCCACAGTCTTGTCTCCTCCTAGAATCCACTACCCCGCAGCAACGCTGGATCGGTCGCCACCAGATCCTCAGTCGTTGAAGCGATTCATGGTCGGCTCAGCACCTTGCCGAAGGTACATCTCACAGGCGTCCGCCGCACGTTCGATCATCTTCTCCACCACGGCCTCTTCGCCCGGCTCAAAAGGTGAGAGCACAAAATCCTCCAGCTCGTCACCCTGGGGTGGTCGCTCTTTGTTGGCTACACCGAGGCGAAGCCGGGGCACACCCTCGGTGCCCAGGTTGCGGATTACCGACTCCATTCCCCGATGGCCACCCGGCCCCCCTTTTGTCCGCAGCCGTAGCTGCCCCAGATCGAGCCAGACGTCGTCGTAGACGATCAGAATGTCGGCGGGCTCGATCTCTCGGCGCTCGCTGAGACAACGCGCTGCGTAGCCGCTTCGGTTCATGTAGGTCTGCGGTGCAGCCAGAACGACATCGCGTCCCTCGGCCAGCAACGACTTGCACTCGAGGCGACCGAGGCTGAGTTTGCGCCGTCGGGCCAGTTCCTCTACGACTCGAAAGCCACAGTTGTGGCGAGTTTCACGATACTTTGGTCCGGGGTTGCCAAGTCCCAGAATCAACCGGTCCGGCATCCGCTCTCCTCTTCGCCGCTGGAGCGTCCCGGCTGATGCAGACAACCGGCAATATCGCAGATCTCCACCGGGCTACGAGGTCTCTTCTTGTGGTTCCTCTTCTTCCTTGCCGCGACCGATGACTTCCGGTTCCTCCGGCTCGGCCTCCAGCAGAACCTCCTCGCCCTCGGCCTCGGCCTCCGCCGCTTCCACTTCCAGCGCCACGCGGCTGTGGGCCACCGAGGCGATGACCCGATCCGGCTCCTCGAGCATCTCCACCTTGGCCGGCAGCTCCAGATCCTTGACCTGCACGTGCTGACCAACCTCCAGCGCTGCGACATCGAGCTCGAGCTGGGCTGGAATATCCCCGGGCAGACACTCGAGCTCGACCTCCCGGGTGATGAAGTCCAGGACTCCGCCCTGGTTCTTGACCCCCTCCGGGACACCAACAAGCTCGATCGGCACCTGCACCTTGACCTTCTCGGTCATCAGCACGCGCTGAAAATCGATGTGGATGATCTGTCTCGAGATCGGATCCACGACCACTTCCCGCACCATCGTGTGGCGCGCCTTGCCGGTTCCCGCCAGTTTGAGCAAGAAGACGGCGTTCTCTCCGCCGGCCTGTCTGAGGAGATCATGTACGTCGGTCTTCTCGACCGAAATCGCTATCGGCTCCTTGCCGCCACCGTAGACGACGGCTGGAATCCCACCCGCCGCACGCAAGCGCCGGTTGGCGTTCTTGCCGATCTCGTCTCTCTGTTTGACTTCGACTGTTGTTTCACTCATTTCATCCAACTCCGTAGGTTTTCTAGACGAACAGCGAGCTTACCGAGCTGTTCTCGTGTATCCGCCGAATGGCCTCTCCAAGCAGGGGCGCCACCGATAGCGGTTCGAGCTTGTCGGATTGCGCCAACTTCTCCTCGAGAGGCGTGGTATTGGTGATCAACACCTTCTCCAAGGGCGAGTTCTGAATTCTCTCAATGGCCGGTCCCGAGAGCACGGCATGGATTCCAGCAGCCAGAATCCTTTCGGCCCCGTTGTTCCGCAATGCTTCGACCGTCCAGTGCAATGTACCCGCGGTATCGATGATGTCGTCGACCAGGAGCACGTTCCGTCCCTCGACGTCGCCGATGACGTGCATGACCTTGGCTTGGTTGGGTGACTCGCGTCGTTTGTCGACGATAGCCAATCCCGCACCCAGTCGTTTGGCTACGGCACGGGTCCGCTCGACCCCACCGGCGTCGGGTGAAACCAGCGTCAGATCGGGGATTTCGAGCTTGCGGATAGCCTCGAGCAGAACAGGCGCCGCGAACAGATGGTCGACCGGGACATCGAAGAAGCCCTGAATCTGGGCGGCGTGGAGATCCATGGTCAGGATCCGATCGGCGCCGGCGCGTGAGATCAGATCGGCGACCAGCTTGGCGGTGATCGGAACTCTCGGTCTGTCCTTCTTGTCTTGGCGGGCATAGCCGTAATAGGGGATCACCGCCGACACCCGTGTTGCGGAGGACCGCTTGAAGGCGTCCAGCATGATCAAGAGCTCCATTAGGTTCTCGTTGACCGGCCGGCAGGTCGGCTGAATGATGAAGACGTCGGAGCCCCGAACATTCTCCTCGATCTGACAGAAAATCTCGCCATCGGCGAAGTTGTACGCCTCGACCTTGCCCAAGGGCAGCTTGAGGTAGGCGCAGATCTCTTGTGCCAGACCGGGGTGAGCCCGTCCGCTGAAGATTTTCAGATCACCTTCCATGGTCATTCATCCGCTAGCGTAGTTGGTTATGGTCAGTCTCGGCTCGGCTATCCGTTGGCTGGGGCGGGAGGATTCGAACCTCCGATTGCCAGATCCAAAGTCTGGTGCCTTACCACTTGGCGACGCCCCAGTGACTCTTCGACTCTTGGAGGGGATTCCCACCGACTCCGGTCTACCGCGAAACGGAGCCCGCACCCGATTCCACCGTCAATAGGGCAGGCTATGTCGTCCAGAAGGAATCACGGAGATGCATCTCCGTGACCTCGTCGAGGCTCTTTCCCTCCTCGGGCTCGTCATTAGTCTCGGCACGAGCCTCGGACGGCACCGGCGCCGGCGGCTCCGACTCCTGCTGCGGTTGCTTCTCTACGACGGGCGCCTTTTCCCTCGGCGCCGCCTCCCCTCCTGCCCGCCGTGCCGCGATCACCTGCTCGTACTCGGAGAGGATCTGCTCTTCCAACATCTGCCGGGTCTCGTTGTTCAGAGGATGGGCGACGTCTTTGAACTTCCCGTTCCGCTTGCGGCGACTCGGCATGCTGATAAAGAACCCATCTTTGCCCCGAATCACCTTGATGTCGTTCACCATGAAGCAGCGGTCGAACACGATCGACACGAAGGCCTTCAGCTTCTCTTCCTCAATCGGGAAAACCTTGATCTCTGTAATCTCCATCACCAGGTCTCCGCTATTAAACTAGTCGAAGTCTCTGACAGGACGATCTGGTCAGGGTGCGGGCACGCACAAGATCACTCGTTGGTGGAAGATGTCGTGCCAACTCTCGGCTCACACTCTGGTCACTGAAGCGGGCGAAGACAGTCGCACCACTCCCCGAGAGTTTCACCTCCGACGCCCCTGCCTCGCGGAGTGCATTATATACGGCTCCTACCCCGGGATACCGCCTGACGACCAGCTCCTGCAGGTCGTTCCAGCCGTTTCCTGACGCCAACCAGCTACTTATGCTGCCCTCTGCCAGGTGCTCAATGCTAGATTTACCACCCTTTCGTGTCAATTTCCCAAACTCGGCGAACACCTCGGCGGTGGAGATGGACACCGCCGGGATAACCAGCCAGATCTCGGTCTCGGGCAGCTCTTCCAACGCCTCGATCTCGTCTCCGCGGCCGGTTCCCATCGCCGTGCCGCCAACCAGGAAGTAGGGAACATCGGCACCCAGACTCCTCGCCACCGACACCAGCTCGTCCCCTGACGCCGGTGAGTCGAGCAACTCCTGAAGCACCAGCAGCACGGTAGCGGCGTTGCTGCTGCCGCCACCCAGCCCGCCGCCGACCGGAATGGTCTTCCGCAACCGAATCCGTGCCCCGCGAGCGGGAGCCCACCGCTCGAGGAAAGCGCTTGCCGCCTTGTGGGCGAGATTCTCGCTCCCAGACGGCACGTTCTCGGCCTCTACATCCAGCTCTACACCACCATCGGTCAACTCGATCGTCAGCAGGTCGCACAGATCGACCGTTTGAAAGACAGTTCGCAGCTCGTGATACCCGTCCTCGCGCTTTCCAAGCACCTCGAGATGGAGATTGATCTTGGCGAAGCTTCTATAGGTGGGACTCATAACAAGCCGCTCTTCTGTAGCCGTCGGGAACGGCCAGTCGCTCGAAGCCGTCTTCCAGAGGCTCTCTTACCACCGTTTTCCAACGAAATTGTGCTCCCTGGCGGTGTGACAATATCCCCCCCTTGTCCTGTCGCGTCCACCAAAGCACCGGTTGCGCCCCCTCCCAGAGCATCCAGTTGGATGGCTTGCCGGTCTCCAAGCTGCCGGTCCATCGCCGACCGGCCGGATCGCTGAAGTCGAACCCGTCGTCTGCGGTCAACGAGTCGGCAGCGAGCTCGACCGGAAGATAGCCCAGGAGCACGTTCGGGAGGGCTCTGACCGGCAAGGGGTCGAGCGCCACTTCCGGGATCGCCAGCTCCTCACCGGCAACACAGTAGGTCTTTTCGGCGTGGTTCACAAGCAGGACCTGTCCGTCGTAGAGCTCCATGCTCCAAAGAGCCCTGCCCAGGACATCGGCAGCAGCGAGCTGAAAGCGGTCGCTGGTGTCGAGTCGAAGAATCAGTCGCAGTCCGCCATCCCTCTTGGGTCCGCCGTAGCGGACGCGAAAGAGACTCTGGGTACCGAGATCTCGCGCCGCCAAGACCCAGGTGGCGCCCATCCCGTTATCTGCATATTGGGTTTGGATGGACGCTCCGCGGTGGGCGCAGCCAAGTACCCCGAGCAGCCCAACGACCGCCAGAAGACGAGTTACATGCGTCTGTCGTGGCAAGGGATCAGAGTTTGCCGGCGAGCTCTTCGAGCTTGCGGCGCACCTGTTCGGTGTTGTCGGCCTCGAGCGCCAGGGCCCGCTCATAGACCTCGCGCGCCTTCTCCAGGTCACCCAGGACAACGTACAGATCACCCAGGTGCTCAAAGACGACCGGGTCATCCCCCACCAGATCGGCCGCCCGCTCGAGATGTCCCCTGGCCTCTTCATAGTTGCCCAGCTGGAAGTGCGTCCAGCCGAGAGAATCGGCGTAGGCTCCATTGTCCGGTTCCAGGTTGACGGCCTGACTCACCATCACCAGGGCGCGGTCGAGATTCTGCCCCTCCTCGGCCCACATGTAACCCAGGTAGTTCAATGCGGGCGCGAATTCCGGCTCGACATCCAACAGCTCTTGAAACACGGCCTCGGCTTCACTGTTGCGCCCGGTCCGCTCATAGGCTGCCCCCAACCAGAACAAGACCTGAATCCTGGCCGGCCCATCACTCGTCGCCTTTGCCCTTTCGAGAATCGGAATCGATCCGGCATAGCGCTCGAGCCGTTGATAGACCTCGGCCGCAAGCAGCAGGTCTTCCACCTCGCCGGCCGAGGTGAGCTCCCCAACCCGCTCGAGCGCCTCCTCTTCGCGGTCGAGACGGAGGAGGATCTCGGCCTCCTTGGCCAAGACTCTGTCGACCATCTCCGGATCGCTATTGCCCCTCCTCAACAGAGCCAAGGCATCTTCTTCGCGACCGAGGTGAAACAGCGCGTCGGCGCGGAGAAAGACGAATTCGTCACCACCGGCATCCTCGTCTACCGGCACCAGGGATTCCGTGAGCTCGAGAACAGCTTGCCAACGCTCACCACGCGACAGCAATCTGGCTTGCTCGAGCTGAATCTGGAGTGCGTCGGCTTCCTCGCCGGACTCGATCAGCAGCTCCGCCATCGCGGCCAGCGCGGCAGCGGCTTCATCGAACTTCCCCTGGCGCTCCAGAACTCGAGCCAAAAGGGACGAGATCTCGGGGCTTTCGGGCCGCATGGCTAGAAGCCGGCGGGCCAACTCCGCGGCCTCGGTATTACGGCCCTTCGAGGCCAGAACAAGCGCCTTCAGATAGAGGATTCCAAAGTCCTCTTGCTGACTTGCCAGCGCCTTGTCCAGGGCCACGAGTGCACCGTCGAGATCGCCGGTCCTGAACAGCTCCAGAGCCAGCCGGCGCTGAACCTCGGTGTCGTCAAACTCGCCGGGCGCACTCTTCAGGGTTTTAATGGCGGCCTCATGGTCTCCACGCTCGCTCTGCAGCTCGGCAAGAGTGACACGCGCCTTTTCGAAGCCCGGGTCCACCTCCAGAATGTCGCTGAGCACCTCCTCCGCCTCGACCAGCTCACCTGCCCGCAGCAGAGCGTCGAGCAGAAAGGAGTAGACCGCCCGATTGCCGGGACGATGACTGAGTAGCTCCTTGAAGACCTCGGCTGCCTCGTCGAATCTGGACTCTCCCAGGTAGATCTGGCCCAGAGACATCATCGACTGTCCATCATCCGGTGCCAGGACCCGAATGCGTTCCAGCGTGTCCCTCGCACGCTCCAGGGCACCCTCTTCTTCTTGTACCAGGGCCAGCTGCACCTGGCTGTAGATCCGCATCGCATCGAGATTTTCCGGCGCCAGAGCCAGCGCCTCCGAAGCATGGACCTCACCCGCCTTGGCCCGATCCAATCGCAGCAAGAGTTTGGCGTATTCGATGCGGATGAAAACATCTTCCGGCGACTCGTCGACAGCCTGGGAAAAGTGTTCCAACGCTTCGCGATACGCCCCTTCCTCGGTGAGCAGCTTGGCAAGCGCGAAGTGGTAGGCGGCATCCGAAGCGACAACCACACCGGCCAGAGCAAAGGTGATGAGAAAACACGTTGACGAAAGCCGGAACGGTCGCATGAATCGAGGATAACAATCCGCAGAACCGCTTTACAAGGAACAAAGAGACTTTTATAATGTCTCGTTCGCAAATAAACGACTGAGCATCAAGAACTTAGAGATCCCCTGCCGGCAAGATCAGATATGAAAGGGCTCGGCGAACTGCTGCGGGATCGGGGCTGGGTCAGCAATCACCAGCTCGACGAGGCGCTCGCCAGGCAACGCGAGATGGGTGGTCTTGTCGGCACCTGTCTATTGGAGCTTGGTGCCATCCAAGAAGATCTCCTCGTGCGCGTCCTATCCGAGCAGCTGGGAGTACCCGCGGCTTCGGTAGCCGATCTCGCCGATGTGCGGCCGGCGGTGCACGGGCTCTTACCCAGGGACCTGGCGGCACGTTATCTGGCCGTCCCCTTCCGCAAGATGGCCGGTCGAGTGGATGTCGCCCTATTGGACGTCCGAAACCTCGCCCTCCACGACGAGCTTGCCTTTGTCATCGGCAAGAAACTGAACATCCATATCGCCAACGAAGCGCGAATCTACGAAGCTCTCGAGAAGTACTACGGCCAGGAACCCCCGGTTCGTTTTGCTCACCTGCTCGAATTGCTGAACCGCGAGCGTGGTCGCTGGCAGGCACCGGCGGCGAAAAAGGCCCAGAAACCTGCCGGCAAGACTGTTGTCAGCCCGGCTCCGGCACGGCGTCCCACTCCGCCTCCACCGGTCGCACGCAAGCCAGTTCCACCAAGCCGGATCATCGCCCACGAGCTGAGGATCGAAAGTGGCGAGCCGCCAAAGAGGACGCCGGAAGAGGCCAGGCCGGTGTCATCCGGTACGGCGGCTGTCGAAACCCGGGTGCATCGAACCGAGCCTGGGGCCGGGGCTGCCGCCCAGCCGGCTGCGAGCGAACCTCGACCGGCGCCGGTGATTCCCGAACCGGTCGCACCAGCACCAAAACCAGTCGTGAGCGCAACGGAAACGCCGGCCAAACCCCGACCAATCCCCCCGCGGCAGATGGTGCCGAAAGGGGCCCGGGCCCGACCGTCGCGAGCGCGGCTCACGCTGGAAGAGGTCGAGCTCCTCCTCGAGAAAGTGCGCAAGCCGGACGAAGTGGGCCGAGTACTCCTCGACTATCTGGCGCAGCAATACCCTCGGGTTCTGCTCTTCAGGGTCCAGAAAAACCAGATCACGGGATGGATGGGGCGCGGACAGAGCCTCAACGAGGCCCGTCTCCGAGACTACGAGGTCGACTTCGCCCAGCCGTCGATATTTCTCAACCTGCGACAGGGCGGAAGCTTTTTTCTGGGACAACTCCCGGATATGCCGGCACACGCCAAGCTGGCGGAATGCTGGAACGAGACCACCCCACACGAGTGTGCCGTCTTCCCGGTCCGCATACGCGATCGAGCCGTCAGCTACATCTATCTCGACCGTGATCATCGCGGTCTCGACGGCCTGGATTTCACCTCGATCAGACGTCTGGCAACCATGGCCGGCATCGCGTTCGAGATGTGCATCATGCAGCAGAAGCTGCGCAAGGTCTGACGTTGACACTCGAAAAGAGCCGCTGCTAGACTCGCCGCCTCCTCACGGGATCATGATCAAAGCGGACCTCGTCAATCGTGTCGCCGAGACCTCCGACGTCTCGAGGGTCAAGGCTGCTCTCGCCGTCGAGACGATCTTCGCGGAGATGAAGAATGCCCTCAGCGAAGGCAAGCGGATCGAGTTTCGCGGTTTCGGAGTTTTCCAGGTACGCGATCGCAAGCGGGGCGTGGGACGCAATCCCAAGACAGGTGTCGAGGTGGCTATCGCTCCCGGCAAGACAGTCCGCTTCAAGCCCGGCAAGGAACTGAAGAACATCTAGCCTCTCCCCAGTCTTCCCTCATCAGAAGATCCCGTTGGTGTCATTGCTGCGACTTCACCCACACGTGAGGGTGTGTGGCGGTCTCTGCCAAACTCGATGAGCGAGCTTCCAACCCAGGACCCGTTTGCCGACGTGGCGTACGCGCCACCTCACGCAAGTGATGGCAAACTGCCGGTCTCGGCACCCCGCTACCTGCTGGCGCTCTGTCTATTCCTGTTGACCCTTTTTGCGACGACCACGCTTGGAGCCGGTTGGTATCTCTCGACCAGAACCGACGTCACCACCGACCTGGTGCCGTTTCTCACTCCTCGCACCGTCGCCGAGGTGTGGTCGGATCCCGAGCTGTTGACGACCGGCTTGATGTTCTCGCTGCCGGCTCTCTTTATTCTCCTGTGTCACGAGTTGGGCCACTACCTGACCTGTCGTCGTTACGGTCTGCCGGCTACCCTGCCCTACTTCATACCCGCACCGCTGGGGCTCGGCACCCTCGGGGCCTTTATCAAGATCAAGGCGCGGATCCGCAGCGAACGGGAACTGCTCGATGTCGGCGCATCGGGCCCCATTGCCGGCTTTCTCGCCCTGCTGCCGTTTCTTCTCTACGGCATTGCCAAATCCCAACCGGCGGCGGTGCAACTGGCCGCTGCAGACGAGACCAGTAATCTTCTTCTGTTGCTGCCGGGGAACTGTCTGGGGCTCGAGCTGGCCGTGAGACTTTTTCACGGCAAGCTGCCGCAGGGTGTGGTCATGGATCTCCACCCCTTTGCCCTGGCTGCCTGGGTCGGGCTGCTGGCCACGGCGCTCAATCTGTTGCCGCTCGGACAGCTCGACGGCGGCCACATCCTCTATGCCGCCAACAGCAGGCTGCAGCGGCAATCTGTCTTCTTGCTCTGGGGAGCCCTGGCTCTGGCCGGACTGTTTCTGTGGCCAGGTTGGATTCTCTGGTGTGTAGTCGTTCTGATTGTCGGGTTGCGGCACCCCCGGCTCGTCGACGAGGACAAGCCGCTGGACCCGAGGCGCCGTCTGATCGCCTTTGTCTGTCTGGTCATCTTTGTGCTCTCGTTCATGCCGATTCCGGTCTCCCTCGTGCCCATCGTCGGCTGAACGCAGTCGATTGTTTCGGCGGCTCAGCTCCTGGGTGGCAGATCCAGGACAAAAGTCACCGGACCGTCGTTGACCAGCTCGACTTCCATGTGAGCTCCAAACCGGCCTCTCTCAACCGCGCATCCCAGGCCCCGAAGCTGATCGGCGAGCTCCTCGACCAGCGGCTCGGCCCGCTCACCCGGCGCCGCCCCGTCGAAGGAGGGCCGCCGACCCTTGTCCAGCGAGCCGGCCAGGGTGAATTGCGAGACGATGAGAAAGGCGCCGCCGACGGCGGCGGCATCCAGGTTCATCCGGCCGTCCGCATCCTCGAAGAGACGTAGGTGAGCGAGCTTGTCGGCGGCCTTGGCAACCTGTTCGCGACCGTCCTGCTTCTCCACCCCGACCAGTACCAGAACACCCCGGCCGATACGACTGACGATCTCCCCATCCACCCGAACCTCCGCCGAGCTGACTCGCTGCAAGATCAAGCGCACGTTTTACGTCCTTGTTAAGTGTGAGTACCGAAGAGTGCTTCCCCGAGCCCAGGCGAGGGGCAAGCAAAAACCGCCGCGTCAAAGCGCTATGATAGCGTGGCTCAACGCAGACCGAGGAGAGGATTTCATGATCAACAAAGTCATTCTAGTCGGGCATCTGGGACAAGACCCCGAGGTCAGGTCGATGCCCTCGGGCCAACCCGTCACTTCGTTTCGCATGGCCACCAACAGAAAGTGGACAGATCGGGATGGAAACAAGCAAGAGCAGACCGAATGGCACTCGATTGTCTGCTTTGGGCGGCAGGCCGAGATTGCCGGTCAATATCTGACCAAAGGCAAACAGGTCTTTGTCGAGGGTCGGCTTCAGACCCGCTCCTGGGAGGATAAGGAGACCGGCAAGAAGATGTATCGCACACCGAGATCGTCTGCAACAACTTCCAAATGTTGGGCGGCCGCAGCGGGTATGAGAGCGCTCCACAGGCGCCCGCCGAGTTCGCGGCGGAGCCGGACATGAACGCCGGTCCGACCGACGACGATATTCCGTTCTAGAGACCCCCACCCGGCCAGTCGTCGGTCACCAGTCGCCAGTCGTTAGTCCCCCCTGCCATCCCGCGTTGGGGTCAAGATCCTCTGGCTAAAGACTAAGGACCAGCGACTAGCGATTCCTTATAGCCTTGATTTCAACGATTGGAGCAAATTGAGCGCTGCAAGCGGTGACAACCGCTCCAGATCGACTTCTCTCAACAGACCGGCCACCACCTGCTCTGCGGGTGCAAAGAGATGCATTTGATCCGGGCTGCCGTCGGTGGGCGGGTGACCGCGGGCCAAACGTGGTTTGCCGCTGAGATCGTATTCCTGTTCCTCTAGATTGTTGAGCACTTCCGCCGCGCGCTCGATGACGGTGCTGGGAATGCCGGCCAGGCGCGCCACATGCAATCCGTAGGACTTGTCCGAGCTACCAGCGATCACTTTGCGCAGAAAAACGATCTGATCGTTCCACTCCTTGACCGCCATCGTGCGATTGACCACACGAGAAAGCAGCGAGGAGAGCTCGGTCAGCTCGTGATAGTGGGTGGCGAACAGGGTCAGCGGACGGCCATGCTCGTGCAAGTGCTCCACGATCGCCCACGCCAGAGAAAGACCGTCGAAGGTCGCTGTCCCTCGGCCCACCTCATCGAGGATGACCAGGCTCTCGGCGGAGCTCTGGTGGAGAATCTTTGCCGTCTCGATCATCTCCACCATAAAGGTCGATTCACCACGCGACAGGTCGTCACTGGCTCCGACGCGGGTGAAGATCCGATCCGTCGCACCGATTGTGGCTTCGCGCGCCGGAACAAAACTTCCCATCTGTGCCATGAGTACGATCAGGGCCACCTGACGGAGGTAGGTCGACTTGCCACCCATATTGGGTCCGGTGAGGATGATTATCTGGGCATCCTCACCGTCGAGCTCGGCGTCGTTGGGCACAAACGGGTCCGAGCCCACCAACTCGACCACCGGGTGCCGCCCCTCACGGATGGAGATTCTGCCGCCACCGGCGGTTATCCGCGGCCGGACGTAGCGATTCCTCGCCGCCACCTCCGCCAGGCTGACCAGAACATCCAACGATCCGATCGCCCGCGCGATGGCGCGCACGACAGTGCCGGACTCGACGATAGCCTCACGCAGGCGCTCGAAGTGCATCAGCTCGAGCCGTATCTGCTCCTCCTGGGCAGCCAGAATCTGCTCTTCCAGCTCCTTGAGCTCGGGCGTCACATAGCGCTCGGCATTCACCAATGTTTGCTTACGGGTGTAGTGCTCGGGAACCAGATGTTGGTTCGCCTTGGTGACCTCGATGTAATAGCCAAATACCTTGTTGTAGCGAATTTTGAGGGTGGTGATGCTCGTACTCTCCCGCTCCCGGTTCTCCATCGCCAGAATGTGCTGCTTGCTGTCGCGTGCCAGGGATCGCACGCGATCCAACTCTTTGTCGACCTGTGCCCGGATGACACCGCCGTCCTTGAAGGTTGCGGGCGGCGAGGCCTCGAGGACACGCTCGAGCTCCGCCGTCAGCTCTTCGGCCCGATCGACCTCGCTGATCGAGCGCAGCGCCCCCGAACGAGCCGCGGCCAGCTCCTCGGTGATGACCGGCACCTGCGCCAGACCGTCACGCAGGGCGGCCGCCTCGCGCGGCGACATCGATCCCAGCACGGCGCGCGACAGAAGTCGCTCGGGATCCCCGAACTTCGACAGGTGTTCTCGCAGCCGGTGTCGACTCTCCTCGTCTTGGAGAAGCTCGGTCACGGCCTCGTGTCGCTTGTCGATCTCGGCCGGGTCCTTGAGCGGCCGCCGCAGCCATTCGCGAAGGAGTCGCCCCCCCGGAGGGCTCGCCGTGCGATCCAGCACCGAAAGCAGGGTTCCACCCCTACCACCCTCCCGCTGGTTGCGAAAGACCTCGAGATTGGCGAGCGTCGTCGAGTCCAGCATCATGGCGTCCTGCGACTGCTGCACCCGGAGCTGTCGAACGTGGGAGAGATCGCTGCGCTGGGTCTCCCGGGCATACGCCAGGGCCGCCGCCGCCGCTTGCACCGAGGGCTCGTCGTTCTCGAGGCCGAACCCTCTCAAGGTCCTAGCCCCCAATTGTCGCTGCACCAAGTCGGCCGCGCGGCTCATCGGCATGAAGTGCTCTTCGCTGCCCAGAGTGCTGCAGATGCCCTGTTGCTCGATCCACTGCTGGACCAAGACCGGTACCTGACCGGCCTTGATCAAAACCTCCCGAGGGCGCAAGGTGGCGAGATCTTCCACCGTATCCTGAGGGCGGAGCCAACGACGTACAAAAAAGCTCCCCGTCGAGACATCCAAAAAGGCCCCTCCCCCCTGTTCGCCGTTCCAGACCAGGCTGGCGAGGAAGTTGTCCTCCTTGCCCTCCAGGATTCCCGGGTCACTCACCGTTCCCGGTGTGACCACCCGAGTCACTTCCCGTTTGACCAGGCCCTTGGCGGTGGCCGGGTCTTCCACCTGATCGCAGATTGCGACCTTTAGACCCGACTTCAGGAGCTTTGCCAGGTAGACGTCCAGTGCGTGGTGGGGGACGCCACACATCGGCGCTTCGTTCTCGGTGCCGCGATTGCGCGCCGTGAGTGCTACCTCCAGAATCGGTGCCGCCATCTCGGCATCGTCGAAAAAGAGCTCGTAGAAGTCGCCCATTCGATAGAGCAGGACGGCATCCTGATGCTCGGCCTTCACCTCCAAATATTGGCGCAGCATCGGGGTGTAGCGGGACGACTTGGACATGGAGTGTCAGTATAACGACTCGACCGGCCGAGCAGCCCGGGGTAGGGATAGACT